>CANPYU010000092.1 GCA_947588665.1 uncultured Bacilli bacterium
TCGTTCGACTTGCATGTCTTAGGCATGCCGCCAGCGTTCATCCTGAGCCAGGATCAAACTCTCAATAAAAAAGATTTTAAAATCTATATCTTCAAATCTTTAATTTTAAGTTTAATCTAAGCTACTCAAAATTGACTTTTTAACTTAGTTTTCAAAGATCATTTCAGCGTTGCTTTCTTGCTTCGCGTAAAACTAATATATCATTTTAGTGAAGCTTTGTCAACAACTTTTTTTAATTTTTTTGCACTTTTTTTTAGGCTTTTGTTTGCCTTTTTCCTGAGTGCATAAGTAATATAACAAATCAAATAAATAAAGTCAACACTTTTTTTAATTTTTTTCGACATTTTTTGATAATTTTCGATTTTTCTATTAAAATTAACTATTTTAATTATTTTTTTGACTTTTGAATATTGTGATTTATTTTTTACCTACGTTAATAATATATGCTTTTTTCTTTAATAAATGATTCAAAATAAGTAGTTAAATTTTTTTAATTGAATGAAAATAGCATGTAATATGTTAATTTTTGGGTTTGAATAGATTCCTTTATAATAGTTTTAGTTGAATTCTCTCATTTGTGTTATAGAATTTACATTTTTGTATTTAATTATTTTCATAATGCGACATTTTTTGATAAATTTTATAATATTTTTCTATTACACCAGGGGCAAAAGGGCCTTCGTTTTTTCTTTTAATATTAATTAGATTACTTAATTCATTTTTTATGATTAGTTGAATTTCATTAGGGTAATCCATTAATTTACGATGGTAATTATACTCATTATAATCTAGTATTTTAAATCCTCCGTCTGGGAATACCCTTAAATCTAAATCATAATCAATATATTTTATAATATTACCATCTATTATATAAGGTGTTGCTATGTTGCAATAATAAAATAAACCAAATGCTTTTAATTGGCCTATTACATTAAACCATCTTTTTTTGTAAAAAAATAATATAGCGGGTTCTTTAGCACGGTAACTTCGTCCGTCAGATTCGGTTAATTTTGCTTTATAATTTGCGACGATTATTTTTTCATCATCAATATCTAAAACTATCGCTTCATTGCATACTTGGTGTAATTTTCCGTTATGTTTATAACAATGTATTTGCAATTTGTCGCCAATTTTTATGTTTTTATCCATTTTAATACGCCTAGCTTTCGTTACTTTTTTATTATATCATGAAATGGAAAAAAAGTAAAATAACTAAATAATTTGCTTATGAAGTAATTTTTTGTTAAATTTAAAAAGCAAAAATTTGTTTTTGAATAAAATTTAAAAATAGGATATATTTGCTAAAAAATAAATAAATTAGGAATTAATTAATGTTTCTAAGTGATTTATTATAATCTTATACTTTTAAATATATTATCATTTAAATATATTATTATTTTTCTACTATAAAATATATTTATATCTTAAAATAATAAAATAAAAATTCCGAATAAATAATTTTATAATAATGAATCTTCAATATTAGCGAAAATATAACGTAATAAAAAAGACTTTTCAAGTTGAAAAGCTATGAAAAGCCACTATGAATTTTTAATGATAGTATTTTGTATTTTTATTAAATTATATAAACTTATTTTATATAAACTTATTTTACTTTTTTTATTAAGTTTAGTAATTTTATTCAAAGAATTTTTAATTAGTTATTTCTTTTTGAAGGTTTATGGCCTTTTCTAGTTGTTTATCTACTATTTCAGTTACATTTCCTTCTTCATCAGTTATTTTTTCATTACTTATTGGATAATCTGGAGTTATCCCTAGTTTATCTATACAATTACCATTGGGAGTTAACCAATAAGCGGATGTATATTTTACCATTGAACCACTATCTAACTCCATTGTTTGTTGAACTTTTCCTTTGCCAAAAGAGGTTTCACCAACAATAGTCGCACCATAGCTTTCTTTTAAGGCAGCAGCAAGAATTTCTGAGGCTGAAGCAGAATTTTTGTTCAATAATAGAGTTATTTTGTATACTCTTTTTTCAGAAGTTTTATCGGAATATTTAGTAATATTGCCTTTGTAGTTTAAACTATAAATTGTTTTTCCTTTTTCTAAGAATATACTTGCAACATTTTGAGCAGCGTCTAGATAGCCACCTGTATCATCTCGTAAATCAATTATTAGAGAAGTCATTCCAGCATTTTCAAGTTCTGAAAGGGCTTTTCTTACTTGGGTTTCTAGTGTTTTAGAAAAAGTGCTGATGTATAAATAGCCGATTTTAGTATTTTCAACCATATAATAGTCGATACTAGGAGATATAATTTTTTCAATTTGAAGGGTGGAGGTAACTATTTCACCATTGCGATTTAATTTTAACGTAAAAGAGGTATTGCTCTCTTTTATTAGAGAAACTATATCACTAGCACTCATATTACTAACATCTTTGTCATTAAAACCAATGATAATATCCCCTACTTGTAGTCCGGCTTTACTTGCAGGTGTATCATCATAAACTTTAGATATAGATTTATCGGAATTATTAATTGATACCCCGATTCCTTTATATTCTCCGGCTAGTTGTTCCATTAAATTGTTGGTTGAGTCATCATCTAAGTAAGTAGTGTAATCATCGCCAAGATAATTCATCATTCCAGCGATGGCTCTTTCTAGAAGAGCTTGCTTATCTATATCTTCATAATATTCTGATAAAATATTTGCATATACTTCTAAAAATTGATTTAATTCTGGGTCATTAGATAAATCTGTATAACTAATTTTGGAGCTTAATTTATTGTTATTATAAACTATTACACCGGTTGTAAGAGCTGATATAATACTAGTAATTACGACGATTATTAATACCCAGGGTAAATTAAAACCATTGTATTTTTTATTCATTGTTTCACCTTTCGTTATTCTATTATATAATATCACAAAACTATTAAAAGATAAATATACTTTAAAAATTTTTTTAATTGAAAAATTTAATATTGTTTAAAAAAAAATACAGTTTTATTCTGTATCTTCTTTCTCAATATATTTTAAAACTTTTTCAAGATCTTCTTCACTCGTATATGAAGCGGTTATTTTACCATTTTTTACCTTAATTAAAGTATTTGTACTGACTTTAAAAGATTCTAAATCTTCAGTTATATTATTGGTATTGCCAAGATATTTTTTATTTAGCTCATTACTTAAGTCAACGTAATAGATTTTTAAAGCATTTTCGTTACGACTGTAGTTATTTAAAAGGCCAGTATAATATATTGCATTTGGTAAACTAGAATCAACCATCATTACATAGTATTCTTCTTCTTTTTTATTTAACATAGTTCCAATTATAGCATTTGAACTATTAATAGTACCGGGAGTAATTGTTTCAGAAGAATTTTCTTTTTTAAATAAGTCTTTAGTAACAAAAATACGGGTAAATAAATAAATGCCTACAATTAATGCGATAATGATTAAAAGAATCCAAATAAAACGCATAATTTCATTTTGTTCTTCGGAATGATATGTTTCTCTTTTTATTCTTTTTTGATTTTTCTTTGCCATTTTACATCACCAATTAAATTATAGCAAGAAAAAAAGAAGAAAGCAAGTTTATTCGTAATTTTGTAAAGTATGGTATTAGGTAATAGACTTTTCTTCTTTAATTATTTGTTGTTTTATTTAGTAGCGGCAACGCTGGTTGTATTTCCTAAGGATTCTGCGATAGTAACCATTTCTTGAGTGGACAAATCGTTGCTAGTTAAATAATAAGACACATTATTGCTGGTCCAATAAAGAGAATTGGCACTTTTAGCTGCTATGGTATCACTTAACATAATAGGATCGCCATAAACAGGGATAATTTCAAACTCATCAGATATATTTGCGACTTCTTCAATTAAAACAAAGTTTTTGTCACCGGCAAAAGTTAGTATTACACGATTTCCATCATCAGTATCTACTTTTTCACTGTTTGATAAATATGTTTCACTGGGAATATATAATGGGTAAATAATTGAATCTAAAATATTGCTGGTTTTGGTGTCACATTCTTCATTTTGGCAATTATTATCTATGGATGGAGTTGTACTGTTTTTACCGCTGTCGGCGGAATTACTAGAGGAATTATTATCAGGGCTAGAAGAGTTATTATTTGGTTTGGAGCTAGATGAATTAGATTCTTCATTTTTAATATTAGAATTGGTATCAATTAAATTATCAAGGATAAAATCTTCTTCCTTTAGCTTAGAATTTAAATCTATTTTGGTAAATTCTACTTTAATGATGGCTATATCATCAGAATTAAATACTTCAACTTTTTGAAGATTCATAGATTTATCAAAATATATTTTTTGATATGTTAAATCAGAATTATTAGGATAATTAACCTTTGTTTTTAAAGAATATCCATTATTTTCCTCATTTAATGAGGTTTTTTCGTCTTTTTTTATATCTTTTAAAAGAGATGATAAAATATAAGCTTGGCTACTTGAATCAGGCCAATCACTTTGGAATTTAAAGCTTTTGTTTAAAGTTGGAGTTACTACATATACACCATCTTTATTTTTTAAAATTATTTGTTCATGATTACTTGTTTGATTGACAAGAGTTACTTTATAATATTCATCTTTTAAATAGTTTGCTTCTAAACTATAAGTATAGGTTTCTTCATTACTTAATATTTCCATATTACCTTTTAAAGTATATGATTTGGCATTATTAACATTTTTTTCAAATTTGCTAATTAAATCTTCAGGAGATTTTTTGCCACATCCAGTAAGTAAAATCATTAAACAGATAGTTAGTAGAGCTAACTTTTTCATAAAACACTTCCTTTTCTAATTTAACTATATTGTTATTGTTTTAAAATATGATTGTTAATTAAAAGAGTGTTTTAGTTAAAGGTATAATATTTTTATTTTGGTTTAAAATAGTATTAAAGGGTGTGATAGTCTGAAAAGAAAAACAAAATTTATTTTATAAAACAGGTAAAAAAGGGCAGACTTCCCCTTACCCCAAAGAAAGT
>CANPYU010000093.1 GCA_947588665.1 uncultured Bacilli bacterium
CTACACCAAAATAATCTGCTTCTTTAACATGATTACTATCTGCGATACTTATTGTAAAAGCTTTCCTTTCTTTAATATTTTTAACTGTCCTATGTGTTTCTGTTAAATTCAATATAACTTGATTTCGTTCTAGCATTGTTCCCCAAGCAGCATTCATAACATTAACACTGCCATCTTCATTATAAGTTGCAATCATTAACACTGGCATTGGAAATATTCCTTCGGTTACATTAATATTTTTACGCATATTTTTATCTATCCTTTCAATATAATTATAGCATATTAAAATTAATTTTATTTACTTAGTTAAAGATATATGATAACTATTTTAAATATTTTTTACTAATCATTTTTATTTATACAAAACATCAATATCGACATCACCATTAATACCATCAATATGGCCATTATTACATAACTGCCAAATTTGATATTTACCTTTGTAACTACTAGTTTTAGCATTATTTGTATAATGGGCAAGCCATACCGGAAATTCCTTTTTATTTTGCCAGATAGTTTCTAAATAGAATTTACTACTATAAAGCATTCCTTCATAGCCTTTTTCCCTAGCAGTTTTCATATAAGTATTAGCTATTTCATTTATTTCATGAAAACTTAATTTATAAGTATTCCATTTATTCCAATTTTCCCAATCAAAGACGATTGGTAATTCTAATTTTTCACCATTTAAAGTTTTAACAACCCACTCTGCATGTTCTTTAGCTTCCTTAGTAGATGATGCCATAGTATATAGATATACCCCAACTTTTAAACCAGCTTCTTTTGCTTTTTTAATATTTTGCTCATAATAACGATCAATACTTAATTCGCCATTTTTAGCAGTTTGTACCCCAATTCGCATCATAACAAAAGTAGCTCCAGCATTCTTAACTTTATTAAAATCGATATCTTCTTGCCATTTTGATACGTCTATACCTATTTCTGTATTGTCTTTCTTATGCAATTTATAAATATCTGCAAATTCTGTTTTCGGAGCTGGCGTTGATGGTGAACTACTACCTCCACCTGTACTTGGTTTAACTACATTTAAAGTTACGTTAACTTCTTTTATATTATTAGATGAATCACTTAACTTATAATGAAGTTTGTAATTACCAGCTTTATTTAAATCATAATTACCAGTAATTTCACATTTAATATCCCCTGTATAATTATCACCATAAGTAATTAAATCACATAAATCTTCATCATAGCCAATTTTTACTGTCTTATTAACACCACTAAAAACAATCGGTGGTTCATTATCTAATACTTTTATATTATAACGATAAACATATTTCTTTTTATCTGCTCTATAATATATTTCATATTCCTTTTCACCAAGTTCATCTGTATTAATTTTATAATTTTTACTTAAAATTTCTACATTTTGATTATTATCTAAAATATCATTTAAATATATATCACTATATACATTAACATTTTCCATTGTTATTTTTATATATTCTTGGTTTGGATTTTCATATACTTTCTCTTCACAACCCATTAAAAATAAGCTAATAAATAAAATAATAAATAATTTCATAACCACATCACAATTTTATTATAACACCACTACTAATAATATGAAATAATTTTATAATTAATATAAAAAGATGCTTACGCATCTTATAAATATTCAACAACTCTGATATTCTTTTTTATTTTCTCAATTAAATCATCAGGTTCATATTTAGCAAATATTTCAACAAAATTACTATGATCTAGTAAAAACATATCATAATATTCTAAAAATACTTCTTGATAATTAGTAATACCTAAATCTTTTAAATATTTTATATTTTCACTAACTAATTTTTTATTTTCTTTTATTCCATCAATTAATTTTTTAGGAGAGTTATTTAAAAATTCTGCAATTTCTTCTTTGGAAAAATCATACTTTTCTAAAAATTTCATGCCGCTCTACCTCTTCCTACATTATAAGTTTCGCCTTCAATATTGGCATAATCATTAAAATGATAAATATTATCATTATTTTGTTCATTTTGGGCTTTTAATGAATCAAGTTCAGCAAGTTGAGCTTCTAAATCTTGTTTTATTTGTGCAAAAGTTGTTGTTTTTGCTTCAATATCATCTAAATCTGATGTTGCTTGCATATAATCATGTATGTCTTGATGTTCTAAATCAATTTCTGCATTTTCTTTTGGATTCATATCTATTTCTGGTATATTTACTTCTGGTTCAGTTCCTATTAAATTATTTTCTTCAATTGTATTAATTGATTTATTTATTTCATTTTGAAATAAATTTTCTTTGAAAATAAAATCTTTATATGTACCATCTTCATTTTTATATGGAATATTAAATTGATTACAATATCTTATTCTTTTAAATATATCTACACCGTTACCATTTAAACGATTTAAATCTTCAGAATAAATTCCAAGTTCATGAGCCTCTTCAACAAAATCAAAATTCTTTTCAATCTTGCTAACAGGATTAGTAAGTACTTTTAATTCTCTAGCTTTAGTTATCTTTTCTCCTTTTCTAGCAAGGACATCTAATACTGCGATTATTTCTTCAGTACTTACAAATGCTAATGCTGGAAATTTTTCAATTGCTTTTTTTTCTTCTTCTTCTGATAACCCAACTAATTTTATTTTACTTAAAATATCTGTAGTTTCCATTTTATCCCTCCTAATATGCAATTAATGGTACTTTGCGAGGATCTAATCCACTATCTCTTAAAGTATTTATCATATCTTCTAATTTACTATTATCATATTTTATTAAGACTCCTGGATTTAAATAAATATCAAATGGTTCTTTTCCAACTTCAAGTAATTGATTAATTTTTTGTTCAAATTCCCTGTCATATAAAAGTTCAACACTATCAGTAAATAAATCTAAATTTAAATTATGACTTTTAGCAAATTCGACATTATGTCTTAAATCAGCTTCATTATAATTTGCTAATATTTTTTCTAAATCATTATTAGTAAAATCTAAATAATCAAAACCTAGTTCTGTTAGTAATGATACCAATTCATCTTTTGGTGATAATGGTTCATTTTCAATTATTTCTTCTTCATTTTCAGCATTTTCTTTAGCTTCTGCAAATACTTCTGAAATACTCTTACCAGGTTGTTCAGCATTTTTTAATTTATCTTCATATTCATATAAAGCATCTTCTGGAAACATTAATATTTTAGCAGCCTCTCTACATTCATCTTCACTAAAATCAAATTTTTCTAGAAGGGATGTAATAGAATCTCTAGTAATATTAATATTACCATTTAAAGCAAGTTCAAAATATTCATTTAATCTTGATTGATTTTCTAATGCTTCATCTTTTCTTATTGCTAACTCTTCAATGGTTGCTATTGCTGTATTCATTTCAGTTTCTACTTTAACTAATTCTTCTTGAGCTGCTTTAGTTTCTTCTTGAACTTTACTAATAGTTAATGGTAATAATTTACTAACTTGTTCACTTAATTTATCAGGATTAAAATCTACTTTTAATTTATCTAAAACAGTTTTAAAATCTTCAGTTTTAATTTCGCTTAAAGCTGTAACTAAATTTTCTCCTTGTTCTCCCAAAATTCTTTCTTCATCGGTTAAACTCTCTATTTTTTCTTGTAAGGCTGTTTTCTCACTGGTAGTTCTCTCTTTAGTTTCAGTTGCTAACTTTCTTTCTTTTTCCATTTTAGATAGTACAACACTGTCTTCGCCTCTTAAGTTATACAACTTATCTAATAACTTAGTCATATCTGCAGTTAACATCTTCATCTGTAACCACTCCCTCTTATTATAAGTAAATTATATCAAACGAAGATTTATTTGTAAATAACAAAAGCCTTTTTTGCATAAAAAAATGCGATTACATCACATTATTTTCTTAAACTTAATATATTTTTTATTTTTGCTTTTATTCTTTGAATAGTATTATCAATTTGTTTAGGATTTTTATCCAAAATATGAGCAATCTCTTGATAATTTAATTCTCGACTTTTTAAAACAAATACTTCATATTCTTGATTTGTTAAAGATTTTTTAATTTCAGAAATTAATTCATCATATTCTTCTTTTTCGGCCATATTTTTTAAAGGATCATAGTTGCATTCATCACTCAAAGTTTCAATTAAAGATCCATTATTATCATCATAAATAAAATCTAGAGAATAGGAATCTTGCATTATTTTATATTTATCACGATTATATTTTCTAATAATTCCTCCTATTCTTCTTTCTACACAAAGCGTAATAAATGTTGGAAGAGAAGTATCTTTATTTTCTTGAAAACTATGCAAAGCATCACTAAAGCCAACGGCACATTCACTATATAATTCTTGATAATCAACTTTTAAAGAACTCAATAAATTACGATATTTCCTAATTAGAACATCAATAATAAATTTATATTTATAAAAAAGAATATTTTTAGCATTCTCGTCTTCTTCTCGATAAAGCATAATAAGTTCACTATCATTAGTTTTATCTAAATCCATTAAATCATTCATTATTCATCATCCCATAAATAAGTATTCCTGCAGAAACACTAGCATTTAAACTATTTAAAGTTCCTTTCATTGGGATACTTATTATAATATCACTATTATCTAAAACAATTTTACTAATACCACTACCTTCATTTCCTATAATTAAAGCTTTTTTATCATTATAAGATACCTTTTGATAATTTTCCCCCAACATATCAGCGGCATAAATAAAGTATCCCTTTTTCTTTAAAGTATTAATAGCATTTACCAAATTACTAACCATTATAATATGAACATGTTCAATTGCTCCAGCACTTATATGAACTACTGTATCATTTACTAAAGCACTTCTATCTTTAGGTATAATAATATTTTTAATCCCTGCACATTCGCAAGTCCGAATAATAGCCCCAAAATTATGAGGATCTTCTAAATGATCTAAAATAAC
>CANPYU010000094.1 GCA_947588665.1 uncultured Bacilli bacterium
TCTCCCATTTTCTCAGCAACTTTTTCCATAAAACTTGCATTGGTTTGATCATTCCAAACTTCAAAGGTAACTACATTAAAATATTTTCCATAATCATCAATAATACTTTCCAAGTATTCTAGAAATTCATAACAATGAGAGCAACCTTCCCCTCGAAATAAATACACATTTACTTTATCTTTTTGATTATTCTTATACTTATTATGATTGAAGTCGATTCCTTCTTCTTCACATGCTTCTTGAATTGATTTTGCATTTGGTTTTAACTCTTCATCTTCGGCCATAACTACCATTGGAAATAGTAGAAAAATCGCAAGAGATAATATCATCATCTTTTTTATTATTTTTTTCATCTAAACCTCTCCTTCAGGGTATTCCCTACCACTCATTATACTATCTTTTTATCAATATGCCAAATATTTCACTAAATTTTTAACTTTGAAAATACATTTCTTAATGAATCATGAATCACTAAATCCGCCTGTTCATCATAAGGAGTCAAACTTTGATTAATAATTACTAAATAGGTTCCATGAAACAACCCGATCATACTACAGGCCGGTTGTACTTGTAGAGAAGTTCCTGCAACAATTAATAACTCGGCTTCCTCTATTAGTTTTTCTGCTTGGATAAAAGAATAAGGCAAATCTTCCCCATATAATACTACATCCGGCCTAATTATTCCTCCACACTTAAAACATTTAGGAACACCCTCACTTTTAAAAACATATTCTGCCTCATAAAACTCTTTACAATTAATGCAATAATTCTTATATATTGTCCCATGTATTTCTAAAACATTTTTACACCCTGCTTTAGTATGTAATCCATCAATATTTTGAGTAATAATTCCTTTTAATTTACCCATATCTTCTAATTTTTTTAAATATAAATGTGTTATATTAGGCTTTATATCTAAAGAATTTAAATTATCATTATAAAATTTATAAAATTCCTCTGGATTTTCATAAAACATATAAGAACTAAGCATTTCTTCTGGAGGATATTTATATTTCATATTATATAAACCATCATTACTTCTAAAATCTTTAAGCCCACTGTCGGTAGAAACTCCTGCTCCACTAAAAAACACAATTTTATTTGCCTCATCTATCATTTTTTGTAACTCATCTATTTTATTCATAAAAATACTCCTAACATATTTATTATAACTTAATTTAAAAGTAATGTCTAAATATATTTATATATCTAGAAAATAAATTTAAAATATGATATGATTAGATAATAGAGGTGCTTTAAATGAAAAAAGAAAAAATACTCAAAATAATTTTTATAGTAATACTAGCCATTATTCCTATATTATTTTTTACTTATGCTGGATACACAAGTATAATGGCTCTAGCATCTGATGTTAGTGCGAGTACCAATCCTTTAATTATTGCCACCCGAAATGCTTTTAATTTATTTATAAGTTACATCGAAGAATATCTAATTTATACTTTACTGATGTTCTTAAATTATTTTTTATATAAAAAGAAATATTCAAAAACTCTTTTAATTATAAACTCAATATTTTTAATAATCTTAATCATTGATATTATAAGTACTATCTTCTATCATTTATATAATTATGATTTATTAATATTCTTAGTAAGTACAATTGTAGGTCTAATTTATGGCTTTAAATTACATATATCTAAACAAAATAACTAATATATCTAAAAGTATTAATTTTTAGTTTATTAAAAAAGAATATACTTAACCATATGAGACTAAGTATATCTTTTTTTATCTTTATTTTTACTTGAGATTAACATCAATTTGGTGGAGTAGAGGAGAATCGAACTCCTGTCCAATATATCCTATCATACAACATCTACAAGTTTAGCCTGATTTAATATTCATTATTTTACTGGCTCAAGGACTAACCCATAAAATAACTAGACTAGTAAAATATTCATTTATTTATCCTAATCAAATAAACAAATATAGCTTATATATATGAACCCTTATTTATTCTATAAGCAAAATACATAAGAGCTTGCTATTCCTATACTAAACTATTCTAGGCAAATGCAAAAGCATTTGAAGCAAAAGAACTTTCATTCTTGTCATTTAATTTTAATTTTGAACGTTAGGTGTTCTTCCCACTTGCAGTCATATGTAGTAATACATGTCGAAACCATATGCTACCCCATGTCTTAAATTATACCACAAAAACTATTAAAATGCAAAAAAATGTATTATTCTAAAATTTTAGTTATACTAGATCAAACATGCAAAGTAGGGGATTATATGCAAACTTTTAAAACAATCTCCAAAATTATATTGACATGTAAATAAAATAAAAACCAAATGTAACATTAATGTAAATTAAAAAAGAAGTATTTCTACTTCATTAAAGCCACCGCGACAATAAAACCAATATTTAATACTCCATAAAGAAGAATTACAACATTAATAAATGCTGATTTAGAAGAAAGGGGATAACTTTCTTCTTTTTTTACCAAAGCAAGCTTAGGTCCCTCATTTTCTCGATTGTAAGAATCATCTAAAAAATCAGTGTTACTTTGTCTAAATATCTCAGCAATTTCTAAACCTTCACCATTATTTTGTTTAGCTGTTTCATATAATTTAGCCCCATATTGAACTTTACTTAAACCAACTAAAGAATTACTAGGTACTTTAGCTAAAGTATCAATAGTTCTAGACAATAAAACTTTATTTTCTTCTGTTAAATAATCTTTATACTTATATGCCTCAACAATAAAATCAAAGTTTCTTTTTATTTCTTCATTACTCATACTATCCCCTCATTTTCCCCATAAATATTTTTTTCTAAAAAGTCAACAAATTTATATAATCCTTTAGTTTCTTTATTTAAATTAACTATATTTATAAAATCTTCTGGTGTTACATTCCAAGCCTGCCCCGGTAAAGTTCTTAAATCAAAAGTAAGAGGAACTTCTATATCATGCCCATTTTTTTTAAAATGCAAAATATTATCTTCACAACTTAAGCCTTGTAGATTAGGATAAAACTCTAAATTTTGACGAAATATAAAATCATTAATATTTATAATTTTGCTTTTACTTAAATCATTATCATTCATCACTAGCTCATCTCTCTCTATTATTATATATTGTATCAAAAAAAATATTAAAAAACAACACTAAACAAATAAAAAAATCTGTAGTATAATAAGAAACGGGGATTAATATGCAAAAAATAGATAAAAAATATGTTATAGAATTAAGTAATAAGAAAAAAGAAGATAAAAAAATGTTAGATTTTAGATTACAAGCATTATCTAAATTTAATGAACTGGATAATCCTAGTTTTGGACCTAAATTAAATATCGATTTTCATAAAATAACTTATTATAAAGATAATAAAACTAAACTTACCGATGACTGGAATAAAGTAGACAAAAATATTGAAAAAACATTTTGCGATTTAGGTGTTATTAAAGCTGAGCAAGAATATCTTTATGGAGTTACTAATCAATATGAAAGTGAAGTAGTATATCATAATATTAAGGACCAAAATAGTAAAGTTATATTTACAAGCACTGATGAAGCTTTAAAAAAATATCCAGAATTATTTTATAAATATTTTAATAATTTAGTTAAATATGATGAAAATAAATATACAGCGTTAAATGGAGCTTTTTGGAGTGGAGGTTCTTTCATATACATACCTAAACACACTAAATTAGATCGCCCCTTACAAAGTTACTTTCGTATAGACTCTGAAAATTTAGGTCAATTTGAACATACAATTATTATTGTTGATGATTATGCTGAATTAGAGTATATTGAAGGTTGTACTGCAAAAAGTTATTCTACAACTTCTCTTCATGCCGGTGTAGTTGAAATATATGTTGGAAAACATGCAAAATGTAAATATTCAACTATTCAAAATTGGAGTAAAGATGTTTATAATTTAGTTACCAAAAGAGCAATTGTCGCCGAATATGGCACGATGGAATGGATTGATGGAAATATTGGCTCTGGTATTACTATGAAGTATCCTTCTTGTATCTTAAAAGGTGATTATTCTGCTGGTAATTCCATCAGCATTGCTTATGCAAATGAAGGCCAAATAATTGATGCTGGAGCTAAAATGATCCATTTAGGGAAAAATACTAAAAGTAATATAATTAGTAAATCCATATCAGTTAATGGAGGAATAAGCATCTATCGTGGTACTTCTAAAATAACCAAAAATGCCATTAACTCAAAAGCAACAGTTAAATGTGATACGATTATTTTAGATGAAAAAAGCAAAAGTGATACAATTCCCAATAATATTGTTAGTAATGATAGTTCTTTTATCGAACACGAAGCAACTATATCAAAAGTAAATAAAGAAAAGCTTTTTTATTTGATGAGTAAAGGTTTAAGTGAAAATTTAGCCAAGGAACTTTTAGTTATGGGCTTTATTAAAGATTTTAAACATGAGTTACCTATGGAATATGCCGTAGAATTAAATCGTTTATTAAAAAATTACTAATTTTATAAAATCTGCTAGCTAATTTTATAATTTCTGCTAAGCAGATTTTTTATTTTTGTCTAGCAAATTATCAAAAATCTGTCTTTTGACGAATATTTTATTAAATGTTATATTGCCTTTGAAAGGAGGCCAATATGAATCAAGTAACTTTAGTCGGAAGACTAACTGAAGATCCGGTAGTTAAAACAAGCAGTGATGGCACCTGTCGTACTATCATCAATGTTGCTATTTCAAGAGATTACCGCAACAGTGATGGCATTTATGAAACAGATTTTATTAGATGTGTCCTTTGGAATGGTATTGCCGCTGCTACTAAAGATTATTGCCATAAAGGTGATGTTGTTGGTATCAAAGGAAAACTTCAAAACCGTACTTATGAAACTGAAAATAAAGAAAAAAAACATGTTACTGAAGTAATTGTTGATAAAGT
>CANPYU010000095.1 GCA_947588665.1 uncultured Bacilli bacterium
TATATTTTCACTGGCAGTCATAAAAGGTAATAAATTATAACTTTGAAAAACAATACCTATATCACTATTACGATACTTATCTAAATTCATGTCTTTTAGACTTTTACCATCAAATATAATTTCTCCTTCAGTACATCTTTCAAGACCACTTATTAAAGATAATAAGGTTGTTTTTCCGGTGCCACTTCGACCTCTTATCGCATACATTTTTCCACTTTCAAAATCAAAACTAACATTTCTTAGGGCATAATCATTTTCTTCGGCATCACTATACCTGTAACTGGCATTTTTAATACTTAATATAATATTTTTATTTTTTTCTGGCATTTCTTCGTTATTTTTTACTTTATTTGTCATTATTCTTAAGACCTCTCTTTCAATATTGTAAGTGGTGAAAATCTCTCTATACTAACCATTGATGAAATAGAACTTACTAAGACAAGTGTAAGACCAATACCAAGTAACTCTAATAAAACTTTAATATCTACTACGGCATCAATAGAATCGTAAGCCTCTACAACTGGCATACCTTTTCCGCGCATTTCGCCTTTATTTCCACGGTCTAGCATACCACCATTCATAGCTCTACCAAAGTTTTTACCTATTTCTTCGGTTCTTTCATTACTGTTATTTATTTCACTCTCTAGTAAATAATTACTTACTCCTTTAGAACTTAGTGCCCCAATTCCGGCCCCAAGAATAAGAGCAATAGTAGACACAATAACAAGTTCTGATACAAACTGTATAGTTAATTTAAACTTACTAATACCAATAGTTCTTAAAACTCCTATTTCGTATTTTCTTTCCCGAATATTTATCATATTAATTACAAATAAGACAATTCCACCAATAATAAGAGTAATTACTAAAAAAGTTGTTGCAAATGAATTAATATTCTCTATACTTGATACACCACTTAAGGCTATTTCTTCATTTGTTTGGAGAATAAAGTTTTCATCTAAACCTTTTTCGTAAAATTCATCTTGGAGTTTTTCGACATTATCATAAGAATCGATAATAAAAGTTGGATTAATTGTTGCTTTTAAATTTTCGTTACTAGTAGTAATTGTTGTAACAGCACTAGCATTTGTTATAATCGTATTAGCAGAAGCAGAAAACATTGACATTGTATTAGTACTTTCTTCTTCATTTTCTTTAAAAATACCAATAATTTCAAATTCATAAGTATTTCCATCTTCATCCTCTAGTTTTATTTTATCATTTAAACTTAAATCATTATAACTGGCAAGTTCTTCGTTAATAAATACATAGTTGCCATCAAAGGCTATATCCCAAGCATTATCCGTGATTTCATTCATTGTATAAGTACCATTTATAAATTCGCTCATCGCATCTAGAGAACTATAACCGGTTAAAGTAAAATCAGTAGAGGATATATTATTTCCTTTGCCATGTCCAAAGCCATTTGGCATATCATTATTTGACTCAATTTCGGCTTTTTCAATATTATTTCCATTTAAGCCAATACTATAAGTGTAATAATAACTTTCAATATATTTACTATCGGCGAAAGACTTGATATCACTAATGGTGTAACTTGCAATATTATCAAATTTTTCTCTAGCATTTTCTCTTCCTTCGTTTTGTGATGGGTCAAAATCTTTCATCATACTTGCTCTATCAAAACTAATGGTTACTTCTTTGTCATAAGCACTTTTATAAGAACCTATTAAATCTTCGGCTGTGTTTTTTATCGCCAGTGTTATAGTACAAGCACACGCGATAATTAAAATAATTATTCCTATTAAAATATTCCTTCCTTTATTTCTTTTAATTGAAATCCATGCATTTTTTAATATAAACATAATTTTCCTCCTTAAAACAATATCATTTTATTATGTAAATATTAAAGAAACATTAAAAAACTATAATTTTTTAAGAAAAAAAGAAAATGATGAGGTTCCATTTTCTTTAAATAAATTAAATTTTAAGATAAAGTAATTGTAATATCTTTTTCTTTATATTCACGACCACTTATATAACTTATTGTTAAGGTTACTTTATCGCCTTTATTTAAGCTATTTAAAACATTTTGTAAATCACTTAGACTTGTAACTTCATTACTATTTATTTTAGTAATAATATTACCTATTTCTAGTTCGGATTTGTCAGCACTACTTCCAGAAGTAATTTTAGAAATGTAAAATCCTATTGGCATATTGTAATAGTTACTATCATTAACTATATAGCCTTCTATACCTAAAGTTATATCTTCATCATTTTCGCCATTCATAAGAGTAGTAATAAGTTCACTAACATCGGATATTGGAATAGCAAACCCCATTCCTTCTATACTAGCATTAGAAGAAGTGGCACTAGATGAATATTTAGCAGAATTTATACCAACAATTTCACCACTGCTATTTAGTAAAGCTCCACCACTATTACCACCATTTATGGCAGCATCTAATTGAATCATTTTATTTGTATAATTATCGATTGAAACTTCTCTATTTAAAGCACTGACTACTCCAGTAGTAACAGATTGTCCATAACCTAAAGCATTACCAATAGCAATAATACCATTACCTACTTTCAATTTATTAGAATCTCCTAAAGTTGCAATTTTGATTTCATTTAGAGTATCACTATCAATATCATTTAATGAAACAGATATAATAGCTATGTCTTTTCTCTTTGATGTGCCAACAACTTTAGCATCATAACTTTTTTCATTTATAAATTGAACAGATAATTCATTAGCACCTTCAACCACATGATTATTGGTTAAAATCATAAGATTTTCATCTGATTTACTAATAATTATTCCAGAGCCGGCACCTTCAGAATACTCTTCTTCTCCAAAAAAATTGGGGCCAAATCTTCCAGATGAAATTAAAGTCTTACTGGTAATGGCAACAATAGATGGCATTACATTTTCTACAACTTCAGATACATCAGTAATATATATACCATTGTTATCATTATTATTAGTGCTAGTGGTTTCAGTATATTTTAGTTCTATTTTCTCTTTTTCAGGATTTTCTAAATTAACTTTTAAATTGGGATAAATTAGACCTAAAAAGGAACCGGATAAAATAACAATAATTAAAACTAATAAGATTATAATAACAAACAAAATAATATTTTTATTACTTTTTGGTTTAAAATTTCTTTCCTTAGTTTTATCTTCTATAGTTATACTTTTATTAGAAAAAGTTTCTTCTTTTTGATAGTTTTCTTCACTTTCTTTTATATCTTTAGACATATATTATCACCTTTCTTATGTAATAATCATAGTACATAAATATTAAAGAAACATTAAAAAACATTAACTTTTTTTCGTTAATGTTCATTTATTTTAAATTTAACTTCAAAAGTAGTATATTCATCTTGGGAATAAGCTCTAATATTGCCATTATGGGATGTGACAATATTTTTGGCAATAGCAAGACCTAAACCATATCGGCCACTTTTGCGATTATGACTTTTATCATTCCGATAAAATCTTTCAAAAATCTTTTCACATTCATCGGGTGGTATAGGTTCACCCTTATTAATTACTTCTAATTTTATTTCCGATTTGTCACTTGTAAGATTAACTTTAATTGTACTATTTTCTTTACCATGATTTATCGCGTTATCAATTAAAATAGAGGCTAATTCATCTATACTTTCTTTATGACAAAAAAAGTTTATTTTTTCGGCAATATTAGTTTCGATGGTTATATTTTTTTCGTAGGCTAAACTTTCAAATGTTAAGGCTCTTTTTTCGATAATCATAGAAATATCATTTTTACTAAAATTCTCTTTTTTTAAATATTCACTTTTAGATAAATCAAGTAATCTTGTTATTAGGTTACTCATTCTATCAGACTCACTTTTTAAATTGTTAATCCATTTTTCATTTTTCTTATTCACATCTAAAGAGTCAATATTTGCCATCATAACCGCAAGTGGTGTTTTAAGTTCATGAGAGGCATTAGCTACAAATTCTTTTTCTCTATAAAAACTTATCTCAACTGGTTTAGTAATCCATTCAGTTATTTTTTTAGAAATAATATAAATAATAAACTCGCCAACCCCTACTAATAATAAAGAGATTAATAGGTTAGTAAGTAGCATATTTCTCGTGTTAGAAATATTTACAATAGTTAAATAATTATCTTTTTCATAATTGTAAGCATATTTATTCCAATATAAACAACCAATTTTTACTTTACTAGTGTTATTAATAGTAATAATATTTTTAGCTTTAGTTATAATATCATCATTAATAGAGTTATCACTATGGCTTATTTTATCAATAATATCATTATTATCGTTTAAAATAAAAGTATAAACTTCATAATCCATAACTTTTCGATTGTGAAGTTCATCATCTATTGGTTTCATTTCTTTATTAAAAGATTCAGGTCTTTTTATAGTTAAATTTCTCATTCTTGTTAAATTATTTAATATTCCTGTATATTCTCTATGGTATGTTTGAGCATTAAAGAAGGTAGCAAAAATCACTGCAAATAAAGAAATTATAATAAAAATTGTAAAAAATGTTTTCTTCTTTAAATTTTTCATATATCTTTATTCCTCCATTTTATAACCTAAATTGCGCACTGCTTTAATGCTTACTTTAGAACCAATAATTTTTATTTTTTTTCTTAAAAAAGAAAGGTAAGCCTCTAAATTATTAGACTCATAATCAGTATCAATTCCCCAAACTTTATCATAAATTTGTTCCTTTGAGACAATTTGTTCTTTATTATTCATAAAATATTCAAGTAATAAAAATTCCCTGTAAGGAATATTTATTGACTCATTTGTATTTTTACAAGTTAAAATAGAAGTT
>CANPYU010000096.1 GCA_947588665.1 uncultured Bacilli bacterium
GAAAATAAGCTTCAAAAAAACAACGAATAAATTCGTTGCTTTTTGGCATGCCTTAACATTTAGCTGTGAATTGTAACTAATTTTTCACATTTAAGTGGTTATTTTGATGCTTAATCAACATTTTTGCCTAATATTTTATCAATGGAGTAATGATATTTTTTGGCTAATTCTACTATAACGATAGTTAGAATTAAGCTTTTGCTATTTTCATAACGATTCCAGGTTGGTTGATTAATATTTAGTTCATCAGCAATTTTTTCTTGAGTTAAAGCTTTTTTCAATCTAATTTTTTTTAGATTTTCACCGGTTATTTTTATTTTAATATCGGGTTTAGAATTGGCATATTTCTTTTTGTTATTAAAACCGACTACATAATCAATTGAAACATCAAAATAATTGCAAAAATCATTTAAGCGTCTTAAAGGAATTGTGTCGGTCCCACATTCCCACATGCTATATGAGCCTTTTGTTACTCCTAATATTTTAGCAATATCTTTTTGTTTATAGCCTTTATCTTCTCTAATTTCTTTCATTCTAGGAAATTGCATACTTATCCCATCTCCTAATATTAATTTTCTCAAAAAATATGCATTTATTAATATTTTGGAGTTTATATGTATAATATTTTACAATTGGATAATTATATGATAAAATTGTGCTAGGTGATTATAATGAAGAGTAAATACATTGAGAATGTTTTTGAAGAGTTGAAAGATAAAGTAGAGTATGATAGTGATGTTAATGCTCTTTATATAGTTATAAATAAAATGCTTGATATTGATAGTGATCGAGCAATTAGATGGTGGGAGTATTTACTTAATAATTATGATTTAAAAAAATTAGCTAATGATATAGATTTTAAAGAGATATTATATGATTTACCAGAAGAGATATTAAAAAGAGGGTTAATTAAAGAGTATTTTAATGTTAGAAATCACTTAGAGGTAGATAAGATAAATATTTTAGATAATAAAATATTTAATATTTATAAAGATGCAGAATTGGAGAAAATATTAGAATATTTAATAGAAGAAGATAAATTTTGGAAAGAAAAAGAATTAATAAGAGAATTATTAAAAGAAGTAAATACAATTTCTAAACAAATATTTGATTTGGAGGGATTTATTAAATTAGTTATTACTTTGCATTTAAAATATGAAAAGATTGATTTAGATTGGTTGCTTAATTTAACTGAATTGCCAAATTCAAATAAAGATAAAGCTAAACTCAAAGCTTTACTTATTGATTATATATGAGAATAGGAATATAATAATGGTAGAGGTTTTAAATGAAATATTTTTTAGTAGTAGATAAAGGTTTATATGAAAAATTTGATAAAAGATTTATAGTATTAAATTTAAGTCCTTTGGGAGAAGATATAAATAATAGTTTAAATAAAAATAATAACTTAAAAGAAGTTTGTAAATTTACTATGAGTTTTAGTAATGCTTTACAATTAAAAGAGGTATTAATTGCTAAAAAAATATTATCCCTAGAAAATAGGTATTGGGATTTGAAAATTGCTTATAGGTTAAGATATAAAGGAAAAGAAAGAATTAAATTATTAGATATACCTTATAAAAAGGAAGAAAAATATTTTAAATTTGAGAATTTGGCAATGATTATTAAAGATAATGCTTTTATTTCCCAAAATTTTTGGGAAGCTTTTATGGATTATTTTGCCAAAGATAAATATATTTTAGAAGAGTTTTACCAATTAAGAGAAATAGAAAATTTATTAGGTGAAGATGTTTTATATGATCGAATTAGAGCGTTTATTAATGCTAAATGTGTTAATAATGGGAAAACTAATTTTCGGAAATTTTATGAGATTGCTATGTTAGTAGCGAAGTTAGATAATAGAAAGTGGTATAGAGAAAATACTGTGAGTGACGGTAAGGAGTGTTTTTTAAATTTAAGTGAAGAAAAGAGATTTAAATGGGAAGAGTGGCAGGAAAAAATAAAACAAAGTGAGGATGAAGAAAGACAATTGAAATTATTTTGATGTAAAGAAATGTAAAAAAAATAAGGTTGTGCTTCTATCTTGGGAAAATATTTAGTATTATAATATTGTAAAGGGAGGGTGGAATATGTTATATCCATCAATAGATAAATTATTAAATGTTGTTGATTCAAAGTATATTTTAGTTCATGTATCGTCTAAAAGAAGTAAACAGATGTTAGAGAATAGGCATTTTCAAATGCGAGAAAAAGATTATGTGAACAAGAAGGAATTAGGAAGAGCATTAGAAGAAATTGAAAAGGGTTTAGTAAAAGTTATATAATTTAACAAAAAACTCTTGATTTTAACTATCGAGTATGTTAAGATAGTTATGTTCTTTGGGGAATTAGCTCAGTTGGCTAGAGCACCACGCTTGCAACGTGGGGGTCAAGGGTTCGAATCCCTTATTCTCCACCAATTAGAATTTTAGTCCGAATATTCGGGCTTTTTTTATATATTTATTTTTTTTACGTAGCATTTACGTAGCATTTCTTTTCTATTTTAATAAATTATTATATGTAAAAAAGTTTTGCTAAAAATTGCAAAACTTAATGAAAGATATTTATATAGTAATGAGTAATGATTAAAAAGTTTTATTTTGTTTCAATTTTTTGTAAATTTTCTGGTTCTTCTAAATATCTAATATTTATATTATTTTCAGATGTAATAATACTTTTGCCTAATTCTTTTTCTAGATTAGTGCGGGTATTTTTAGCAATTTGACCACCACGTTTAGCGATTTCTTTGTTTTCCTTTAATCCTTTTGGATTATATTCTTTAGCTAGTTCTCGAGTGGCAGTTTCGCCTATATCAGTTAGTAAAACTTCTAAATCACTCATATTGTCTCTTAAACTTTCTTTTCTGATGCCTTTAAATGTTTTGTATTCATGAGCTTTCATGCCTGACCAAGTTTGATAAATTTCATTTGTTAATATCGCGTATTCAATAGGTTTATTGATACCTTTATCTTTCCAGGTGTCTGTTAGTTTGTGACGGTGTAATATTCCTTTTATTCTATTTTCAATCCAATCATCATCAAATCCTTTTTCTTTATATATAGTTATAGCTTTATCGATTGCAAGAGCTGGGTCAAAAGTTTCGTCAATTTTTTCACTGCCAATTTTGGCTAACCATACTTTAAATGGTTCGGCTTTGGGACTTGGGATACTTTGAATTAGTCTTAATATACCTTTGGTATCTAAGACATCAGTATAATAAAACTTACCATCTGAGGATGGCATTTTTAGTTGTCCGATTTTTTCGGACAACTCACTTCCTTCCTTTAATAGTTTATTTTTTAAATCGCTCCAATATTTTCGGGGTCTAGTACTTCCGGTTAATGCACTGATAACATCAATGATACTAAAGTAATAATCATTTTTCTTGGCGTCCCATTTTGTTCTTATGGTAGTATTTTCAAATATTTTAGTTAATTCTTTTTTGTTTTCTAAGTTATTATTCATTTTTATATTCCTTTCATATTTTTAAGTAACATTATAATTGTTTAATTACAATTAAATATCTTTTCTTTTTCAAGATTGGAGGATGATACTAATGTTCTTATTTAAATTATACTATATTTTTGGTGATATGACAATTAATATGTGAGGTAAGTGCTTTATTTTTTGGGTGAATACTTTAGATTTTAATTTATTTATGATATTATTTAAATAGATTATTTATCACAGGAATTTCACAGAAGTTTGGTATTTATATATTAGAGAGTTTTTTAGGTGGATTATGAAGTATTTTAAGCATTTATTATTAATAATATTATTTATGCCTTTAGAAGTTAAGGCTTATCAAAAAGCAGTGGTAGATATTAATACGATGAGTATTAATGATATAGCAGATGCTTTAGATAAAGGGTATTTAACTAGTGAAGCATTAGTACAGTTATATTTAGATAGAATAGATGCATATAATGAGAAGTTTAATGCGATTAATCAAATTAGTAATACGGCATTAGAGGAAGCTAGGGCTTTAGATGAAGAGCGAAGTGAAGGAAGGGTTAGAAGTAAACTTCATGGTATTCCTATGCTTGTTAAAACTAATATCGATGTTAAAGGACTTTTTACAACGGCGGGTGCCAAAGCGTTAAAAGATAACTCGCCTAAAGATGATGCTTTGGTGGTTAAAAAATTAAAAGAGGCAGGAGTTATTATTTTGGGTTCAACTAATATGAGTGAGTTTGCTTTTAAAGCAGGGGATTCTTATAGTTCATATGGTCAGGTGCGTAATGCTTTTAATACAGATTATTCGCCTTATGGTTCAAGTGGAGGAAGTGCGGTTGCTGTTTCTCTTTCATTTGCTAGTGCAAGTTTAGGAACGGATACTAATTCGTCAGTTAGAATTCCGGCTGCAGCGGCTGGATTAGTGGGGTTAAGACCAACTTTTGGATTAATTGGAAGAACAGGAGTAATTCCTTATGATTTAGAGCGGGATACAATAGGGATACTTACAAAGACAGTTTCAGATAATGCTTTGATTTTAGGGGTTATCGCGGGTGAAGATAAAGATGATGAGGCGACCCAAAATACGCAGGTTAAAGATTATATGGCAAGTAAGAATTTAGATAATATTAAAATAGGGTTAATTACCGATTATGCGTATGGTAACCTTAAAAAGACAGGGGTAAATAAAAAGACTGATGATGATATTGCTAATATGGTAAAAGAAAAAGTGGAGTTATTAAAAAGTAATGGTTTAGAAGTTGTCGAAATAGAAGAATTAGTAACCAGTTATTACCAGAATATTGCTAATTCAACTCTTAC
>CANPYU010000097.1 GCA_947588665.1 uncultured Bacilli bacterium
TCAAGTTTAAGCGACTTTTTATATAGATAATATAATTAATCAAATTAACTTGCTTTAAAAAACTGTCCGTAGGTAAGTCTAATCCTTATATAGTGGAATAAATAAAATTCTTGTCTATTATGCTTATCCTTTTTATTAATAGACAAGATATGGGTTTACCTTTACCCAATATAATACAAGAATAGAGTTATTTCTGTTCTTTTTTATGTCGAAATTTATTTGATACCTTCTTTTGGGGTTTGGATAGATTAAAGTTTATTATATAAAGTATGACTTTATGGATAAAAATAGACATTTATTATATTATATTTTTTTAAATTACAATTTATTTTTATTGGCTTTAATGGTATATTATAATTAGGTGTTAGAAATGGATTTAAAGAGTATTAATTGGAATAAAGATTATAATTTATTTATAGAGTATTTGTTTAATATTAGAGATATTAAATATAAAGAATTTAATAGTAAAATAATTACAACTAAATATGAGATACTTGGTATTAAAAGTCCTGTATTAAAGAAAATGGCTAGAGAGATATTTAAAGGGGATTATAAATCATTTTTAGATATTAATGATAATAATTATTATGAGATAATTATGCTTAAGGGTTTAGTTTTGGGTTTAATTAAAAATATTAGTGAATTAGAAGAGTATTTTAATGGTTATTTAAATTTAATTGATAATTGGGCTTTATGTGATAGTTTTTGTGCTAGTTTAAAGATAGTAAATAAGAATAAAGAATATTTTTTAAATATTATTGATGATTTAATTAATTCTAAATTGGAATATAAAGTTAGAGTTGGTTTAGTTTTGTTACTTGATTTTTATGTAGAAAAAGAATATTTAGATTATATATTTGAGTGTATTAATAAAACAGAAAGTGATTTTTATTATATAAATATGGCTCGCGCGTGGCTTTTATGTGAATGTTTTATTAAATATCAAGATTATACTTTAAAGTATTTAGATAATAATAAATTAGATAAGTTTACTATTAATAAGACTATTAGTAAAATAAGAGATAGTTTTAGAGTAGATAAAGATAAAAAAGAATATATTTTGAAATATAAGAGGTAAGATGAAAAAGTTAGATATTATATATGAAGATAAAGAAATATTAGTGGTAAATAAACCTTCGGGGTTACTTACAATTAGTGATGGTAAGATTTTAGATACTTTATATAGTATGGCAAGAGAATATGTTAAAAAACAACATAAAAGTAATAAAATATTTATAGTGCATAGGCTTGATAAAGATACTTCGGGGGTTGTTATGTTTGCTAAAAATGAAAAAATGAAGGAATATTTACAGAATAATTGGGCTAAAATTACAAGTAGAGAATATATAGCAGTATTAAATGGAAAATTAAAGGATAGAAAAGGGGAGATTGTAGAGTATTTAAGGGAAGATAAAAATCATTTTGTTTATGCAGTAAAGAATAAAAAGGGAGAATATGCGAAAAGTTTATATGAAGTAATTAGTTATAATAAAAATAAAACAATTGTTAAAGTTAAAATAATTACAGGTAAGAAAAATCAGATAAGGGTGGGGTTTAGTAATTTAGGATATCCTATTGTGGGAGATAAAAAATATGGAATCAAAGATGGATATAAAAGACTTTTTTTACATGCTTATAAATTAGAGGTATTAATTCATAATCAGAAGTTATTATTTGAAGCTAAAATACCAAAAGAATTTGTGTCTTTTATGATGCCAAATGACAAGTTTTGATTTTTAAAATATTGTAATTAACTAAAAAACTTAAAAATTTAGGAACAAAAACAAATATTTAAGTCATGGTTTGACAAATATTTCACTTTCAATGTGTTATGATAAGTTCATTTACAGAGGAGGTGAGACAACAATGATTACCGAAATAAAAGATTTTAAGTTTTTAAATGATGATTTAACATTTAAATTTGTTTTTTCTCATGCTTATATTTTAGAATATTTTATTAATTTGTTTTTAGATTATATTAATTCTAATTTAAAATTTAATATTACTAATGTTGAAGCTCAAACTTATATTATGCCTAATAATAAAACTATTAGTTTATATTATGGAGATTTAGTGGCTAATTTATCTAATGGAACTATTATATCTCTTGAGATGTATAAAAATAATTTTACTTTAAATGATTATAATAAAAGTTATGCCTATAAATGTCGAATATTTGCTAATCAATTAAAGAAAGTAAAAAAGAATAAAATAAATTATCAAGATATGAAGCAAGTAATAAGTTTAAATTTAATAAAAGGAAACTTTAATAAAAGTAATAATAAAATCATAAATTGTTATAGATTTAAAAACGATAATTCAAATACAACTATAAAAGATAATACAATTATATATTTAGTAAGATTTGACATAGTAGAGAAAATAGAATATAATGAGAATGAACATAAATTTATAAGCCTATTAAGGTTAATAAATGGGAATAACATCAATGATTTAAAGAAGTATGCGAATGGAGATGAGATAATGGAAGATATAATAGATTATGTGTTTGAATGGAATAAAGAATCATCAAAAAATGGTTTAGAAAGACTAATAGAAGACAGAAGTTATGAAGCGGAATTAAAAGGCGAATTAGCTGGTGAAAACAAAGGAATAACAAAAAGAAACTTTGAAATTGCCAAGAATATGCTTAAGTTAGATATATCATTAGATAATATTCATAAAGCAACTGGTCTATCTAAAAAAGAAATATTAAATATAAAATAGATGTTTAGGCATCTTTTTTATTTAAAATAAAAAAGTGTTTAAAACACTTAATTACTAGCTAGTTTATTTAAAGTATCAGTGATTTTTTTAGTATCAAGATTATTTAATTTATACCAGCCACATTCATTCATTTTATTAAATACTTCAAATTGCATTTTCATAATATCATCTAGACCACTTTTTAAAGCACTATGAATGGTTTTGTTGGATGCTTCTAGAGTGCCATGAACATATACTTCAACAGTACTTTTTAATAAAAGAAGAATAGATTCCATGATTAGTTTATCATTCATTAGCAATATCCTCCATTACATTAAGTAGTTTTTGTTTTAATTTTTCATGTTTTTTAGCATGATTTTGAATGAAAGATTTTAAGTTATTATCTTCAATAATTTCAGCATAATAATTGCAGATAGTAACTAAATTTTCTTCATGTTTAATGGCATCTTCCATATAAAGTAAATCTTTTTGGGTCATAAAAATATCCTCCTTGATAATAGTATGGAAGATATTTAATAATTTAAACATTATTTATTATAAGTATTTATTAAATTGGTAAATATAGTTTGGAGGTTTTTTAAACCATCTTCTGTTGTTGCTTCACAGCGCATTGTAATATTTGGGCCAGTGTTACTAGCACGAACTAAAGCCCAACCGGTGGCAAAATTAACTCGGACGCCGTCGATGGTGTTTAAAGGCCATTTTTGACTCTCACAAAATTGTTTAATGTTTTTGATTACATCAAATTTGGTTTCATCTTTAGATGGAAATTTAATTTCAGGAGTACTATAATATTTAGGTATATCACTTAAGAGTTTACTTAATGGTTCGTTTGTTTTACTTAAAACTTCTAGAAGTCTTAAAGCAGCATATATGCCACTTCCAACATCGGCGATTTTATCTCGAAAATAGATGTGACCAGAATATTCACCACCAAAAGGGAGATCATCTTCTTTAGTTTTAGCTTGAGTGTAACTAGCTCCTGTTCGGTAACATATAGGAGTGCCACCTAAACGTTTTATTTCATCTTCTAGAGCTTTAGTACATTTAACATCATAAAGAAAAGTTTTATTTTTAACATTGTTAATAATATTTCTAATCATTAGTATCATAAAATGGTCGGTAGGAACAACATTTCCTAATTCATCAACGATACCAATGCGGTCACCATCACCATCAAAGGCAACACCACAGTCGGCTTTAGTTTTGATAACTTCTTTTTTTAAGGCGGTTAGATTTTCTTCTACGATAGGGTCAGGATGGTGATTAGGAAAATGGCCATCATTTTCTTCAAAAAGAATTTCAAAGTCAACATTAACTTTACTAAATATGCGACGGGCAATAATAGTGGTTGCTCCATTACCACAGTCAATAACAACTTTTCTTTTTCTTCGTCCAAATTCTAGACCATAGCGTATAAATTCTTCATATTTATCTAAGATGCTGCCACTGGAAACAGTACCATTACCACTAGTAAATTTACCAGCAAAGGTATTGTTTTTAAATTCTTCAATCATTTCACCACGCGCATTAGATAAATTATCAAAAGAAAATTTAAAGCCATTATCGTCTTTAGGATTGTGGCTTGCAGTTACCATAACTCCTAACAAGTTATGAATGTATCTAGCATAATAATGCATGGGGGTGGTGGTAAGGCCATAATTATAAACATTAACACCAGAGTCAGTTATACCTTTAATTAAATAAGCCGCAAGAGCAGGGCTTGATAATCTATTGTCATGGGAAACAATACAAGTTTGTTGGTTAAGCTTTTCTTTAATGTAACTACCATAACTTCGGCCAATGGTGTAGGCGACAGTTTCGTTGATAGTTTCTGGGTAAACCCCACGAATATCATATTCTCTAAATATATTTGGATTCAATTTTATAACCTCTTTCTATCAATATTATAATACCATATTTTATGATTTTTTAGTAGATATATTTGTGATTTATAATTCAAAATGTCCGCTTTTTTGAAAAGTATTTTTAAAACAAAATGTCCTATAGTAAAAAGATGTAT
>CANPYU010000098.1 GCA_947588665.1 uncultured Bacilli bacterium
CTAGAAGTTATTGAAGAAGTTCGCAAATACTTTAAAGATAAAGTATTCAATACAATTATTCCTCGCCTCGTTCGTTTAGTAGAAGCGCCATCTCATGGAAAACCAATCAACGAATATGATCCTAAAAGTAAAGCCACCATCGCGTATGCTAACTTAGCAAAGGAGGTAATTGCCCGTGACAGAGAACAATAGAAAAAAAGCTTTAGGCAAAGGCCTAGAACAATTATTTTCCAATGAAGTTATTAACTTTAATAAATTTGAAAATGAAATAATTGATGAAGGCAAATCAACAGGAGGAATTGAAGAAATCTCTTTAGAAGAAATTCGCAGTAATCCTTATCAACCACGTATTATTTTTGATGATCAGGCATTAGAAGAATTAGCTAATTCTATTAAAGAACATGGGATAATTCAACCTATTATTGTTAAAAAAAGTATAAAAGGTTATGAATTAGTAGCCGGTGAAAGAAGAACTCGTGCTGCTCGTTTAGCAGGCCTAAAAACTATCCCTGCCATTATTAAAGATTTTAATGATACTGAAATGATGGAAATAGCGTTAATAGAAAATATTGAAAGAGAGAACTTAAATCCTATTGAAGAAGCCAAAGCCTATGAAAATATATTAAAAATTAATAATATAACTCAAGAAGAATTAGCTCATAAATTTGCTAAATCTCGTAGTTATATAACCAATATGTTAGGCCTTCTTAACTTACCTGATATAGCTATTAAATTAGTCGAATCTAAGGAATTATCTATGGGCCATGCTCGGGCTTTAAGCAAACTTGAAGATGAAAATAAAATTAATGAATTAGCTTTAAGAATAGTAAGAGAAGGCTTAAGTGTTAGAGATACAGAAAAGCTAATTAATATGGAAAATCTTCCTAAAAAACACACCATTTCTCGTAAAGAAAATTTTGATATTCGCTATAGTATTTATGAAAACTTATGTCGTGAACGTTTAGGCGTAAAAGTCAAAATAAATAATAAAAAAATAGAAATTCCCTATAAAGATGATGATGAATTAACTCGTATTTTAGAAGATTTAAATATTTCTATTGAAGGAGAATAAAATGAATTTTTTAAATAAAATATATGAAACTATAATGACAAAACAAATAATAGGTTCTATAATTACTTTTGTTATAGCGAATATTTTAGTAACTATAATTAATAGTCTTATTTCCAAAATATTAATTACTGGAAAAACACAATTTGAAGTAAAAAGAAGAAAAACAGTTATTAAATTATTCCAAAGTATAGTAAGATATATTATCTACGCCATTGCGCTTTTAATTATTTTAGATTTCTGGGGAGTAGATACTAGAAGTTTAATTACTAGTTTAGGCATTTTTGGTGCTGTTTTAGGTTTAGCATTGCAAGATACAGTTAAAGATTTTATCAGTGGCATATCCCTTGTTTTAGAAAATTATTTACAAGTAGGAGATACTGTAACTTATAATAATTTTACAGGCGAAGTAATAGAATTAGGTTTAAGAACTACTAAAATTAAAGGCTTTGATGGTGAAGTCCTAATTATTGCTAATCGTAATATTGATACTATTATTAATGCTTCTCAAAAAAAAGCCAACTTATTATTAAATATCCCTACCGCTTATGAAGAAAAGGTATCTAAAGTTGAAACAGTTTTAAAAGAAGTAATAGATGTAGCCATTAAAGATAAATTAATATATGATGACAGCATCTATTCTGGTGTTAATGAATTAGGTTCTTCAAGTGTAGATTATCTCATAAATATTCATTGTGATCAAAATAATAAATATATGATTAAAAGAGCTATGCTAGAACGCGTAAAACTTGCTTATGAAAAGAATAATATAAAAATACCTTATGATCAAATTGAGGTGCATCATGGACAAGACATTTAATTTAAATGATAAAGTTATTATGAAAAAACCCCATGCTTGTGGTGAAAATAAATGGCAAATAACAAGACTCGGCGTTGATATCAAAATCAAATGTTTAAACTGTGGTCGGGAAGTAATGCTTGATCGTTTAGAATTTACTCGTAAATTAAAAAAAGTTATAGGAGGAGCTAATGAAGAAAAGTCGTCTTAAAGAAAAAATAACCTTAGACCCTATCATGGCTTTACTAATATTAATAGTAATAACCATTGTAGTAAGTGGTTTTTTAAATCTCTTAGGAGTACAAGTAACATATAATACTATCGCCGATGATGTAACACTAGAATACACTGAAGGCTTAGCAACGGTTGAATCTTTATTTAGCTTAAGTGGTCTAAAATATATTTTTACCACCACAGTCGCTAACTTTGTATCTTTTACTCCCTTATCAAGTTTAATTATTATTTTAATTGGTATTGGAGTTATGGAAAAAAGTGGTTTTTTAAAAACTGCAGTCACTTTATTAACTAAAAGGGTTAAGAAAAAAACTGTTACCTTTTTTATCGTATTAACATGTTTATTATCTAGTATGATGGGCAATTTACCATATGTTATAATGATACCTCTAAGTGCTCTCATATTTAGCTATGGAAGACGTAATCCTTACATTGGGATTATTGCTTCGTATGCCGCATTAACAGCTGGGACAGGCATTAGTATTTTCTTTACTAGTAGTGATTCTGAACTATTAAGATATACTTTATTAGGTGCCCACATGATTAATCCTGGATATACCCTAGGAACTATGTCCTTTATATCCATTATGATTGTAGCCTTTGCTTTAGTTGCTGTTGCTATTACAGTTATAACTGAAAACTATATTGCTCCCAGATTACCAAAATATGAATTTCCTGAAACTGAAATAGAAGAAGAATTTACTATTACAAATAAAGAACTTAAAGGGTTAATTCTAGCAACATTTGCCGGATTACTATATTTGCTATTCTTTATATATTGTATTATTCCTGGACTTCCTTTATCTGGAGCCTTACTAGATTATTCCCAAGAATTTTACATTGATAAATTATTCAGTGCTTCTTCATTCTTTAGTAATGGTTTTGTCTTTGTTGTTACAATGTTCTTTGTTATTGTTGGCTTTTTCTATGGTATAGGCGCTAAAACTATTAAAAATAATAAAGATTTATGTGATGATTTAGGCCATAGCCTTGATGGTATAGGAAAAACCTTAGTTTTAATCTTCTTTGCCTCAACATTTATTAGTATTTTTAAGAAAACAAATCTTGGCGAAGTAATGACAGCTTTTTTAGCTAATTTCTTAACCAACAATTCTTTTGGCTCTATGCCTTTGATTATCTTATTATTTATTATAAGTATGATTTCAACTATATTTCTGCCTAACTCTGGCTTTAAATGGGCTATTTTAGCTGGTATTGCCGTTCCAACTTTAATGGATGCTGGAATATCTCCTGAATTTACCCAAGTAGTCTTCCGTTTTGGTGAATCTGTAACAATGGGTCTTACTCCTCTTATGGCCTATTATGTGATATACTTAGCTTATTTAGAAAAGTATAATCAAAATAAAAAACCTATAAACTTATTTAAAACTTTAAAATATCAGTTACCATATAGTATTACCATAGGTGTAATATTAATCGCATTAATAGTTGTTTGGACTATTATCGGGTTACCAATAGGTATCAATGGAGTAATAAATCTATAAATTAGAATGAATAATCATTCTTTTTTCTTATAGAATATTTATAAATATAATCTTAAGCAATTAAAGATAAACTTTTAAGTCATACAACACACAATGAAAATTTAAAAAAATAAAGGAAAATACTAAAAAACTTAACCTGAGTGTGTTATAATAAACTTACATGAAAGGAAAAAAACATGCAAACGAATCTAACAGAACTTGATTTTACTAAAGCAATAATTCAAGAATTAGCTTTTCATAATATTTTAAAATTTAATATCCATGATTTAGAATATTACTTATACAATTATGATTTAACTAACCATCATTTTGATCCTTTATTTAAAAATATTAATTGCACATGTGAACATCTTGATTTATCAGATGCTATATGGTATCTTACAAATTTTGGTATTATTAATTTTGATTATCCTGAGGTAGAAATAAAAGAAGCTATTACCAAAATAAATATTGCTCCTTCTTATTTAGCCCTTATTCATGAATTAATTGAAGAATATTTAAAAAGGAAAAATATTGAAGAATCCAGTTCTATGGAAATTAATATCATAAAAACATCTCCTAATAAAAATGAATATCCTATTTTAGAAGGCGAATATGATGGTAAAGAAATTAGATGGAATTTAATAACCAATGGTGATATTTTTTATGAAAATATTCCTAAATGTTTAAATATTAGAGAAATAACCGATAGTTATATAACTGTAAAAAATGCTTCATATGTTATTCAAAACTGTTATGTTAATGGTCAACTTACTCATATTGACATTTATACGGAACTAAAAAAAGCTCAAGAATTAGAAGATATTAAAAATATTGCTTTAAATAGTGATATTAATATAAGATTATTAAGAAAGAAGGATGAAAAATGAGTTTAAAAGCTGGAATTGTAGGACTTCCTAATGTTGGTAAATCTACTTTATTTAATGCAATAACTAAAAAAAATATTTTAGCGGCTAATTATCCTTTTGCAACTATTGAACCCAATATAGGTATGGTAACAGTTCCTGATGAACGTTTAACTTATCTAGAGAATTTATATATGCCTAAAAACACTGTTCCTACCTCTTTTGAATTTACTGATATT
>CANPYU010000099.1 GCA_947588665.1 uncultured Bacilli bacterium
GGATAAGCATTTTTTAAATCTATTGCTCTTCCTTCTTCTTCTATGGTTATATTTAAACATCCAGCTGTAAAAGTATTTGCTGTATCTTGTTTTCCTCCTGTTGATAAAAAAGCCATTGTTCCAAATATTGATATAGCAAGTATTACCATAATTACTTCTACTACAACTATTACTCTTTTTTTACTTAACATTTCTTATTCTACTTCCTTTACTAATCAAATTACCTTACTTATATATAATATAATTATACCTCATATTGGACAATCTGTCCATATATTAAATAATATTTATGAGCCATAATATAAATAGGTGATTCATATGAAAACTACAGAACATAATGACAACTACTACTTCGATTTAATAAGATACAACATAAAAAAATATCGTAAAACTTCTCATATGACTCAACAAGAACTTGCCGACAAAGCTGGTTTATCAATGAACTATATAGCTAAAATAGAAAGTCAAAAATTACAAAGAGGATTTACCATTGTTTCTTTAGGGAGAATTGCCGATGCTCTAAAAATTGATATCCGAAAATTATTTGATGAAATAGAATAAACTAATAACTATTTATAAATATGTTTTCGCAAGAAAGCCTTGTTTTTTGGGAAACTTATTGTTATAATTGAATTATTAGGAGGAAAATAATGAAAAAAAAGATTTTATTAATTGGAGCTTGCACTTTCCTACTATGTGGATGTGGTAAGATCCCAACTTTATCCAATGGTGATGAAGCAGTAGTACAATTTAAAGATGGGGACAAGATTAGTGCTAACGATTTATATGAAGAAATAAAAAAGACTTATGGATTAGGTACTCTTACTAATATGATTGACAAATATGTTTATGAAAAAGAATTAAAAGAAGAAAAAGATGATGCAACTGAATATGCTGAATCTTATTTAAAACAAATAAGAGCAAACTATGATACTGAAGAAGATTATCTAAATGCTCTATCAAGCATGTATGGCTATCAATCAGAAGAAGCTTTTAAAAATGTTTTATATATAAGTTATTTACAAAATGAAGGTATTGAAAAATATGTTCGTGATAATATCACTGAAGATGAATTAAAAGATTATTATGAAAATAAAATTTATCCTTCAATGACTATATCTCATATTTTAATAGCTCCAGATGTTGCCGATGATGCCTCAGATGAAGAGAAAGAAAAAGCTGAAAATGCTGCTAAAGATAAAATTAAAGATCTAATTAAAGAATTAAAAAAAGTTGATAAAGATCAAGTAGCCGACAAATTTGCCGAATTAGCTAAAGCTAACTCAGAAGACAGTGGATCTAAAGATAATGGTGGTTCTTTAGGTGAAATTAATATTGGTTCTTTAAATAGTCAATATGATGAACTTGTAAGTGCCGCCGCAAAATTAAAAGATGGCGAATTTTCTACTGATGTTATCACTACTGAATTAGGTTATCATATTATCTTAAAAACCAAAACTGGAGAAAAAAAGAGTTATGATGATTCTCTAGAAAGTATGAAAGATAGTATTACTACTGATAAACTTAACAATGATCGTAGTCTTATCCCTGAGGCTATAAAATTCTATCGTGATAAATATGAATTAGACATAATTGATAGTGATCTTGATAGCCAATATGGCCGTTACATGAACAATTTAATTAACTCATATAAAAACACTGATACTGAAATCTAAAAAAATCTTCCTTAATCGGAAGCTTTTTTATACTTAATTTTCTATATATTTATCTATATTTATATCATTATACCCTTTTTGATATAAATAATTTTTAATTTTTAATTTAGTCGTATAACTATCATATTTAGTTATATATTTTTTATATAATTTATTAACTAATTTAGAAATAATATCTTGATTATCTTCTATTTCTAATTTATCTAAACAAGAAATAATATCATATTTCTTAAATCCTTTATTTATTAATTCATTTAAAGTTTTTCTTTTAAATTCTCTAGCACTATTACTATTACTCTTTATTTTCTTATTAATATATTTATTAATTTTATCTATATAAATATCATTATTAATATTATCTAAAAAAGGTTTTATCTCGCTTTCTTTAAACCCTAAATTAATTAAATCTTTTAATATCTTAGCTTCCCCCACAACATATAAATTTAACATATCATGAATATATGCTTCTATATATACTTTATGATTTAAATACCCATCTTTATTTAATCTATCAATCGCATAATTAATTTCTTTAGCCATAAAACCCTTTTTCTTAAGCATAATTGCTAATTCTTTTTCTGTTCGAAGTTTTACACTTATAGCTCTAAGTCCCGTATAATATGCCATTAAAAGATTATTATCTTTTAACGCTTCATTTAACTTTTCTTCATTTATTTCTTTTTTTAATAATAATTGATATTTAATAATTATATCATCATATAATTTATATTCCCCTTTATCTGTAATAATCTTATATTCATTATTCCTAAGTTTTTTATATTTTACTATTTTCATATTTCTTCCCTTTAATTCGATCATATTCTCTTAAAAGAAAATCATCTGTCATTCCCGCCATATAATCAATTACCATTCTTTCTTCAGTATTATTATTTTTATACTCATCATTCATATTTTTTAAATAAGAATTAACTATTGGTGATAACTCATTATCAGATTTTATATCCTCTAAATATGTCTCAAATAAAACTTTAAACTTATTTTTTAACCTTTCTGTTTCCTTATCCGTCATTGCTTTACTATAAATATATTGATAATTAAATTTTTGCAACTCTTTAATAGCTTCATATACTTCATCACTCAATCTTATATAGTTTTTCCCATAACTATTATTTATAATATCCATAATACATGTATTAACAATATCTCTAGTTGTTACTCCTAAAATTTTAACTATTTTATCAGGAATCTCTTCTCTTTTAATTATTTTTAGTCTTACTGCATCATCTATATCTCTTCCTAAATACCCAATTAAATCACTAACTCTTACCACACACCCCTCCAGTGTCATAGGCTTTAAATGAGTTAAAACTTCTTTATTATTATAACTTTCCTCATATTCTTTTAAAAACTCTTCTTTTGTTTTTTTTCTTGGTTCATAATTACCCAAAACAAACTCTCCATTATGACACATGATTGCATCTAACACTTGAACACTAATATTTAATCCTAATCCATAATTTTCAATATATCTTAAAAGTCTTACACTTTCAATATTATGATTAAAAAAACCTTCTTTATGTTCTAAACTTATTTCATTTAAAATTTTCTCTCCTTGATGTCCAAAAGGTGTATGACCTAAATCATGTCCCAGAGCCGCTGCTTCAATTAAATCTTCATTTAAGCCTAATGCTCTTCCTATAGTTCTTGCAATTTTACTAACTAGTTGTACATGAATCATTCTTTTAGATACATGATCATTTAAAGTTTTAGGAAATACCTGAGTCTTATCCTGATATCTAATAAACGCAAGGGAATATAAAATACGATCTATATCCCGAAAATAAGATGTTCTAATATCTTCATCTCTCTTTTTTAAATATATCGCGTCCCTATCATCACAAGCATATTTACTTAAAATTTTATTATGAGCTTCCATTTGTTTTTTTAACTCTTCATTTATCATATCATCACCTCATATCATACAGATGTATGCTTATAAATTATATTATAAACTAAACCTTCATATCTGTCAACAAAAATCGAGTAGAGAAAACTTTTCAAAATAATCCTTGAATGCTTTTCCCTCTCACACCACCATACGTACCGTTCGGTATACGGCGGTTTAATTTGTAATAATATGAACTTTTAAATAATGGTCTAGTGAATTTACTAGGCCTCTTTTATTTAATCTTTCTTTTGATATTGCAGTTTCTAACACTCTTGTATGCACTATATGGTAATACCCTCTTCTTGAATTTGCTGTTATATAGGCGTCTCTGTGATTTATTCCCAATTTCCTTAAGCAAGTATATCTTTTCTTTATCTTTTTCCATTGTTTCCATATTATAACCCTAAGTTTTCTTCGTATCCATTTATCAATGCTTGTAAGATATGTCTTCATATCTGCAATTTTAAAATAATTTACCCAACCATATATCAATTGTTTTAATTTGAGTAGTCTTTTATCTAAACTCATACTTTTATTTCTCATTAAAATATCACGTAATTTAATTTTAAACTTTTCAATCGATTTAATATGTGGCTTTGGTCTCCATATATTTTGATTAATTTTCTTGTAAAATCCAAAACCTAAATATTTTATTTCATTAGGTCTTGCTACTTTACTCTTTTCTACATTTACTTTTAAACCTAGTTTTCTAGTTATAAATGTAGTTATACTTCCCATTACTCTATTCGCCGCTTTTTCTGATTTCACCATTATTAGACAGTCGTCGGCATATCTTACAAAGTTTAGTCCTCTTGCTTCTAACTCTTTATCAAGTTCATTTAACATGATATTTGATAATAATGGACTTAAGTTCCCACCTTGTGGTGTTCCCTTTTTGGTTTCTTGAATAACCCCTTTTTCCATTACTCCGCTTTGTAAGAATTTTCTTATTAAAGATACTAGGTTGCCATCTTTTACAGTTCTTCTTATAATTCCTATTAATTTATCTTGGTTTACTTCATCAAAGAAAGATTGCAAG
>CANPYU010000100.1 GCA_947588665.1 uncultured Bacilli bacterium
TCTTCATTATATTTAATAGCATCATTTACTATATTTCCTTTATTATCTACACATTCAGCATGATTATAATAATAATCATCTTCACTTGTTGGCCATTTATTTCCATTATATGCTTTATAGCCATCTTTAGTATCATTTGATACCATTATGGCAAATGTTTTATTTTTATTTATTTCTTTTAATTTTACTTCTGGTAATATGTTATCTTTCTTATTTAAAAATAATTTTGGCATTTCTACTATAATTAACAATAAAATTACTACTATTATTCCTAGAATTTTTACCCCTTTATTTTTCATTCACTATCACCTCATAGCAATATTATATTACTTTCTAGTAAACTTTTCAATACTTTGAAGTGCATTTAAATTATCTTTCTAGTTAGTAAAATTATATATAGGTGAATAATATGAGAATAAATGATAAAGAACAATACCAAAAAATTCAAAATTCTATTACAATGAAAAATTTAAGAACTATTATCGATAATAGAGGTTATCTATTGCAAAAAGTAGCCACAAATTCTTTAGTTAGTGATAGTTCAATTAGTGCTTACATTTCAGGTGATAAAAAACCTAGTGTTGCAGCCTTAATTAGTTTAGCTAATTTTTTACAATGTAATATTGATTATTTGCTTGATAGAACTAATAATCCAATTATGTTAGACAATGTCGATAAATTAAATAATAATCCAGAATTAGAGCAATTATTTAATAGTATATTAGCATTACCTAAAAATAAACAAGAACTAGTTAAAGCATATGTTAAAGGATTAATAAATAGTTAATATAACCAAAAAAGAAGCATAAAGCTTCTTTTTTAAGTATTACTTTTCAATATCTTTTAGTTCCCATTACTAGATTGATATCAAAAATAAAATATGTACTAAATAATACCTGTGTACATATTTTTATTATTTACTTGTTTTTATTATTTATAGTACCAGTTTTTAGTAAATTATCATTATCTTTTTGACTATTTAATGCTATACCTACAGTAAATATATAAGATAAATAATAGATCCAAATCATAAGTACAACAATACTTGCAAGACTACCATATAAAACTGTATATGAAGCATAATTGGTAACATACCAAGAATAAACTTTAGTACCAATTATAAAACCAACTGTTGTAAATAATGCTCCATAATTTATTACTCTTTTTTCTAATTTATGACCTTTTTTATCTGGTGCAACTGCATAAATAATTCTAATAATAGCAAACATAAATAGCCATGATATTGGACCTTTAATAATATCAAAAATTTGTACTATTTTAGCTGATACTCTAGCATTAATATTTACTTCTTTTATTAAAGTTGTAATAGTATTACCAAATACTGGTACAATTAACATAAATACTAATAACAATATAAATAGAAAAGTAACACCAAAAGCTTTAAATCTTCTTTTTAACCACGATTTATTTTCAATGCCATAAATTGTATTACTAGCGGTAATTATAGAATCAGCTCCATTACTAGCCATATAGAAACCTAAAATTAAGACAACAAAGAAATGAAAGCCAACATTTGCACTAAAATCTACACCCAAAATCATATTAGCAATATCCGAACCAAAAGAATGTGCTAAAAAGTTATAAAGAAAATCAACCGATAAATTCAAAATTGATGCCCCATAACTTATTAAACTAAATGAGGGAATAATTGCTAAAATAAAAAAGAAAGCTAAATTACCAGGTAAGACAATCATATCTGGTCTTCTTAAAACAGCTTTAAAATTTTTAAAAAAATCTTTAATTGTTGTTTTAGCATTAACTATTCTTTTCTTCAACTTTACTTACCACTTTCTTTTTTTATTTTCATATCTTCTATTGCTTCATTTAAAGCATCTTCAATAGTCTTTAAATTATTTTCAATAATACTATAACCAAATTCAGCTCCATATTCATAAGGCATTTTTCTAAATTCCTTACTTAACTTATGAATATAATTTGTTATTTGTTTTTGATTATAACCTACAGTATAAACAACAAATTCATTACCATCACTACGCATAAGTTCACTATTATCAAGCTGAGTTTTAATAAGAGCATTAGCAGCTGATTGAATTTGTTTGTCACCTTCTGTTACACCATACTTATCATTAATTTCTTTTAATTTATTTAAATCGATTACAATAATAGCTTGAGGATAAATTGTATTATTATTCCATGTTTTCATAAAATCACTTAAATAAGCTCTATTTTTAAGACAAGTAAGTTCATCAATAAATCTTATTTTTTCATCTTTCTTCAAACGTCTAGCTATTCTTATTTTTTTCGAATTACGGTATACGATTAAACCTACAACTAAAATACCCGCTATTAAAAGAATAAAATATTTAGCAATATTATTTAAAATAGAACCACTAGATACAATATTAGTATGGCTATTTATACCTTGATTTATCATACTTAAATTATCTAGGTAAGCCATATAATTATCAAGTAATAATAGTAAAGTATTATATTCACTTTTTACTTTAAAATCATATTTACTATCTATAAATGCTTCAACTTGACTCATATAATTATTAAGTTTAGTATTGCTATAATAATCATAAATATAACTATCCATTGCTATTATGACATCTTCTTTATTTAGTGCAAATAATTCTTTATTATTACTATAAGTTTGGAGATTTATGTTGCCAATTGATTTTAAATAATTCATAATTTTACTATTTTCTTCAACATAAACAGTTTCACCTTGTAAACCATAAATAGAATTAATAATTTTATCACTTGTATTATTAGTTAAAATAGAAATACTACCTATAATACCATTAGTAGTTTTATTATAATTAGTTTTTAAATTATTATTAAAATCAAAATAAATATCAACTTTATCTCTATTAATAGCTCTCACTAATTTATCAATGTTTCCATATTTAGTAATATTAAAATATACACCAGAAAATTCACTAAATTCTTGTAAGTATTCGGCTACTATTCCCCCATATTTACCACTCATAATTACTTCATATGGTGAATTATTAATAAAGCCATAATTATAATCAACACTTAAAAGTTTATCAACATCAGTATCACTTATTTTAAGAGCACTAGTAAATATTTTAAATTCTTGTTCTTTCATATGTTTATCAATATTATTTTCCCATTTATTAAAATATTTACTTAATATGCTACTTAAAGTATCATTTGTGCCATTTAAAACATAATAAGTATTTACATCACTTAAATGATAAATTATTTTTAAATTATTTTCGAGTATTTTATCTAAATAAGTAATTCTTGGTACTATTATATAATTTACTGTATCAGGTATAGCTTTAAATAAATCATCTATAGTATCAAAACCATTATAATTAATATTATAATCTTTTAAATAATTTTTTATATATTCTAAATCTTCATTTAAAACACCAATAGTTTTATTATCTAAAGAAGAACTATTACTAATTAATTCTTGTTCATTACTTACTAAAACATAATGATCAGTATAAAAAATTTTATCATTACTATTTATTGTTTTAGTATAATTTAAATTAATTGTATTATTGATATCATTAGATTCAAAATTAACAGCATTTACTTTTAGGCCATATTCTTTTTCAAATTCTGCTAAAAAATCATAAAAAACACCTTGGCCATTTTTACTAAATATATTAGCATCTTTAACAACATAGATATTTTGTAAATTATTTATATTGGTATTAATCCAAGTTCTCTCTTCACTAGAAAGTTTATTTTTATCATTTAAAGTTCTAAATAAAAATATGGAAGTAATTACTATAACGAATACTAAAACAATGCTAAATATTAGCCATTTTTTCTTTTTCATACAATTTATTCACTAACCTTTTCTTCCTCGATTGTATAATTATTCCAAACAATTTGACCACTACCATTAGAATTTCTTGCTCCCATTAGAGTATATTCATTAGTCTTTATTGTAAATTGTAAATCATATACACTAAGTTCTTTTTCACTAAATAATTTTACGGCATCTTCAGCAACTTTTTTAGCATCATCCATTTTCGTACCATTATTAAATTCTAAATCTAAATAAACATTTTTCCCTTTAACTTAACAGTGGTATTTTTAACATTTTCCTTACTATTCATATCACTTTTTACACTATCTATAAATTTATTATCTAAAGGAATATCTTTAATCGGATCTAAACGATTACCATAAACATTGCTACTTGAACCATAAAAATAAGTCAAACCTACTACAGTAAAGATAATAACACATATAATTAAAATTATTGCTAAAACAAATAGCACTTTATTTTCAACCCAAAACTTTTTAATTTTATTCATTAATAAATTCACCTCTTAATAATATTAATTATACTATATTATAAATTTTATGGCAAACTGTAACCAATTTTGTCTAAAAATGTAAATTTACAAAAAAAAGAAAAATAGCTTATTTTAAGCTACTATCTTTTCATCTATATAATCACCATCTAAACTAAAACTTTTGGCATCGGTTATTTTAACTCTAACTATTTTACCAATAATATCTTTTGGACCATTTACATTAACTAACTTCATCGTATCAGTATAGCCATATACTTTATTTGAATCTTTTTCACTATCACCTAAAATTAAAACTT
>CANPYU010000101.1 GCA_947588665.1 uncultured Bacilli bacterium
ATAATATAAATATATGTTAGAAAAATACAATATAGTTGATATTTTGAAAGGAAGTAGGGGAAATGAAATTTGAAAAATTGAGTCAATCTAAAAATAGTAAAATTATATTTATATCTGGTTTTATTATGGCAATATTATTAATAGTTATTATTAATTTATTTTTTACTAAAGCTAAATATCAGGTAACTCAAAGTGTACAAATAGTTAATGGTAAAGTTAATTATTCTTTGGCAGATTTTAATTTAATGGCTATATATTTGCAAAAATCAAATGATGGAGGGGAAACTGGAGTTGAAGGAGAATATGAAAAATCTTCAGATGGAAATGTTCCTACAAGTGGTTACAAATTAAAAGATTTAGGAATGGGAGAGTATGACTCATATTGTATGGTTGATGGCGAAAAAAATAATAGTGGCATAACTATAAAATATACAAATGGTGGAGTTAATTTTAGTGGTATAAAGAAACAGGGAACAAAATGTTATTTATATTTTGATGTAGCACATTTTTTGAAAGATGAGGTTATAGCTAAATCAACTAATATACACATAAATAATGTTACGGGTCCTAGTTGTAAAGAAGCTTCAAATAATTGCGGTGGAACCAATACTAATATGAAACAAAATGGAATATATGAAGTGGAGGATGATTTTGGAACAAGTTATATATATAGAGGAACTGTAAATAACAATTGGGTTAAGTTCGGAAAAATAAAAAGTTCTAATGAAGACATTTGGTGGCGCATTATTCGTGTAAATGGCAATGGTACTATAAGATTAATATATGCAGGAACAGGGCCAAATGCTCCATCAACTGTTACAAATGTAAGTCAAATAGGTACTAGTGCATATAATACAAATTATAATGATAATAAATACGTAGGATATATGTATGGAACAAAAGCAAGTGTTAGTTCATCAACTGAAAATTATGATGGAAGAACAGATTCAAGTAGAGATGATAAGGGTACAAAACACGCTCATACTAATGAATATGACAGTACTATAAAAGATGTATTAGAAGCATGGTGGAACATAACAAATTTGGGAGAAAATTCTAATATAGAAAAAATAGATATAGACACAGGATTTTGTAATGATAGGGAGCCAACATCTTCAAATCATAGTGGCTATTATAATAAAACATATGGAGAAAATTCTGCAGGATATGCTGCAGTAGATAGAGTGTGGGAAAGTGGAAAAGATAGTTATAATACATTAGAGCAGAGACCAACATTAAAATGTGGAACTGATACGTCAAGGGAATATGACTTATTTACAGGAAAATATGCTGAAAAAATAATAGCAAATGGAAAGAAAATAGAAGGAAACAAAAGATTAGATTATCCTGTAGGACTAATAACTATGGATGAAGTAATATATGCCGGAGGCTTTGCTGGACAAAACAATAAAGAGTATTGGTTATGTACTGGATATTCTTATTGGACAATGTCTCCATCTTACTTTCTAGGTACAGGCTACGCTCAAGTATTTTTTGTGACTTCGAATGGCTATCTTTTTGGCAATGGTGGTGTTCACCTCACGGACCATGGTGTACGTCCAGTAATAAACCTAAAAGCTGATATGGAATTGGTTATAACTGCTGATGGAACATCAAATAGTCCCTATATAATCGTGTAAATTATTTACTTGCCTAAATTGCTCTAACTAACTTATATTTGGGCAAGATTAAATTCCATGCGAGTTTCTTCTCGCTTTTTTATTTGGTTAATAAAAAAAGCTATTCTTTTTTGTAAAATAGCTTTTTAGATTTATTTCTTTATTTTGATAACAGATATAATAGCTCCTGATACAATTACTATACATACTCCAATAATAATTATGATTTCTTTTTTATTTAATTCAGATTTTTGATTTTCATCGGTTTCTTCTTTTGTTTGAGTATTATCAGTTGGATTATTTTCTTCGTTTTCTTGATTTTCTTCATCATTATTATTTTCTGTATTGTCAGTATTATCATCTTCTACATCATTGTTTTGTTCATTATTTTCATCTTTGTTGGTATTTGTTTTATCAGAAGATGATTGACTATAGGAGTTGGAATTTTTATCATTAGATGTTTGATTATTACTTTGGTCGTTATTAGTAGTTGTATTATTAGTTTTATCATTGCTTTTATTATCTTGGTCATTTTGATTATTTTGTTCTTTATCGTTATTTTTATCTTCATTATCTTTAGAATTGTTTTGCTCTTTATCTTCGGAATTATTATCGTCTTTTGATGATGAAGTTGAAATTTGATAAGTAAATTCTTTAGTTGGAGTATTAATTTCTTCTAAATTAACTGACTTCCAACTATTATCAATGATAGTTAATGAAGTTGTATCTAGTTTATAACTGGTACTTTCATTAGATTTATTTGATAATATTATTTTACCTATATTTACTTCTTTATCTTTATTTAATAAATTATGTTTAGTATTTATACCACCAGTCGTAACTTTAATAGTTAATATATGTTTACTACTATCATATTTATAATTAGTTGTATAATTATTTTTAGCAAATTCATTATTAAAATTGAATTTATCAAAAGTGACATTGCCATCTAATTTAAGAGATAAGTCCAGTCCACCAACAAAGCCTTCTTCAAAATGAATTATTGTATCAATTTGACGGCCATTAGAAACTGGTGTTAAATTAACATTTGTTGTTGCAGAAGCTAGCAAAGGAAAGAGCATAAATGTTATAGTTGTTAGTATGTATGTTAGTTTTTTCATTTTTACTCCTCCTTTTAATTGCTTTCAGTAATAATTATATTTTTTAAATTGTCATAATCTTGTAAATCACTAAATTTAAGTGAAGTACTTGTTAATCTTTCGCCTTCATTAGTTTTGGCATCATTTACACGATACATGTTTGCTCTAATAGTTGCGCTACCATTTAATAAATCTTCATATTGTTCTTTGGTTAAGACATACATCCAAGTTCCTTTTGCTACTTCATATACAGAACGGTCTTCATTTAATTCTGCAAAAATTAGTTGATAACCATTATAACGTTTTTTAATATCGGCAGCATCACTTATAGTAATAATATTAAATGCTGGTTCACCACGATATGTACCTTTAATTATTACAGAACCTTTTTCGATTTTATCCCCTGTTACTTTATCATAAATATAATCTTCATTAAGTTTTCTTATTTCATTAATATCAATATTGTCTCCTGGAGGAGCTATAATATCAATTTCACTTCCTGAAATACCGGCGGTATTACCTATTGCTTCTATCTTAACATAAGATATATTATTAAAGGTATATAATTGAGTTTCACTGGTTGTTCCTGGTTTCATAAAGTAAACTAAAGCTTCATTATTTTCATCAAAAGTAAATTCTCCTTCTTTGGCTATAGTCCAATTTTCTTTATCTTTACTAACAGATATTTTATATTTTTTGATAGTATTAGCATCATTTGGGATAGCTTTATATTTTAAACCACTTATTGCATATTTAGCATTTAAGTTAATTATAACATACTACTAACTTTATCCCCATTTATATTTAATGATTTAATTCTTTCGATACCATTAAAACTTGTATCGTTGTTGCCATCAATTAAATTATTAACAGATAATTTTTTATAATCTAGTTTATCATCTTCTGGGTCAATAACTTCTCCAGCTTGTTTGAAATTAGATTCAATACTAAAGGTGTCTTTAGATGCTAAGCTACCATCATAAGATATTTTAACTTCCTCATACTCTTTGGCTACAGTTTTATTTAAATAGTAATCATAAGCGATAACTTGATAGGTATAAGCACGATTATTTTCAGAGCCAACACGGTCAGTATAGGTATCAGTACCAGTTACAAACGCGATAGATTCACCATTTCGTAAAATTTCATAGCCTAATATTTTATCTTCATCTTGACTAACTTTAAAGTTTAAAGTTATTTCTTTTTTGGCAGCATCAACAGTTGGTTTAGATGTGCTAGTAACAGTTGTATTATCATTCATGCGAGAACCATTTTTCATTATATAACGACGAGCTTCATCATTTAAGTATGAGATTTTTCTTGTTTCTGGTTCTAATTTTTGCTCTTTAATATAATTTTGAGCTTGATTAGTTGGTTGTAAGCCCCAATCAGTAAAGAATTCTAATAAATCTTTACCGGATGCAAGACTAGCATAAATATATAATAAATCATCTTTACTATATCCGGATAATTTTTGACTACGAGTTAATTTATTTATTCTAGCATAAATAGAATTAGTATCATCAAATGTTTTTATATATCCTTGGTCATTTTGATTATAATCGTATGCTAGATGTAATTGCCAGTACATTCCTAATGTTACAAAGACATTTTGGGCTTTTCCTAAAGTATGAGATGTTACTTTTTCATATATTTTAGGATATATTTCACTTAATTCTAAACGAGAATTATCTTTATCATTGCTTGTTTGAGCAAGTAAAGCATAAACATTGTTAGTAACTTCCGCATGAACTAATGAGCCTTGATTTATTTGATGAC
>CANPYU010000102.1 GCA_947588665.1 uncultured Bacilli bacterium
TAGCCATTTCCAAAGAATGTTAGAAATGGCTAAAAAAGGTGAAGAAGCAGATAAAGCTGCTTATGAAGCCCAAATGAAAGCTAAAGAAGAAGAAGTAGCTGCTAAAAGAGCAGAAAGATTAGCTCGGGAACAAGCAGAACAAGAAGCTGCTGAAAAGGAAGCTCAAGAAAGAGCTGCAAGAGAATCAACTGAAGGCGTTAATGCTAAATTAAAAGCGGAACAAGAACGAAATGAAAAAGTCGAAAGTTCTTCAACTTTAACGGCTGCTGCCAACAATGCCAGTGCCAATATTACCCAAACTGACAATGGTAATCCTGTAACCGTATATCGGGGAGCTAACGAAAGTACTGATTATCATTATATTTGGTTTGTTAAGTTTGCTTGTAATATGAGTCAATGTGATGGATTTGCTCAACCAGGCTCTAGTAAAATAGGTGATACAGTTGTTATTGGTCGTAGAGGAGACATTGATTATATAACTATGAATGCTCCTAAAGCTAAAGCGGGTTATAAATTTGTTAGATGGGATGTTTCAACTACTAGTGTGAATGGTGTTTCTATGCCATTATATACAGCAATTTATGAAGCTATAAATTAAAAAAAATTTAAGTCAGTGTGGAGAACATTGGCTTTTTATGTGATTTATATAATATTTTTGAAAATTAAAGATATATGTGTTCTTAACTTGTTTTTTTCTTGTTTTTAACATATAATTTGGTTAGAAAGGAGTATAGGTTATGAAAAAGTATGTGGCAGAATTTTTGGGGACTTTAGTTTTAGTTTTAGTTGCTTGTGGAGTTGCCGTAACAACGAATGCGAATGTAATTGCAACGTCTCTTGCTTTTGGACTTGTAATAGTTGCTATGGCTTATTCTATTGGAAATGTATCAGGTTGTCATATTAATCCAGCTGTAAGTTTAAGTATGCTTTTAACTAAAAAATTAAGTTTAAAAGACTTTGCTGGTTATGTTATTGCACAAGTAGCTGGTGCAATCGTAGGTGCTTTATTACTTAGAGTTATTCTTGATAGTAATGCTAATTTAGGTGCTAATGTTTATGGAGCTTTAATGGGTGCTAAAAATGTTGGAATTGCTTTTTTAGTAGAAACTATTTTAACTTTTATTTTTGTAACGACTATTTTAGGTGTAACTAGTAAAAAAGAGAATAGTGCTGTATCAGGAATTGTAATTGGTCTTACTTTAACTTTGGTTCATTTAATTGGCATACCATTTACAGGTACAAGTGTTAATCCGGCAAGAAGTTTAGGACCTGCTTTAATTCAAAGTGGTAATGCTTTAAGTCAAGTGTGGTTATTTATATTAGCACCTTTAGTGGGAGCTGTATTAGCTAGTTTATTTTATAAATTTATTCTTGATAAAGAGTAATTTATAGAACTTTTTAGAACTACTTTAGTGGTTCTTTTTTTGATTTTGAATAATATATTTATAATAGTAAAGCTTTATTTTTCTTAGTTTACAATTTATAATGAGCGTGGTATACTTTTATTATATAGTAGGTGATATTATGCGGAAGAAGCGTTTTAAATTTAAAAAAATATTAATAATGATCTTATTATTTTTAATAATTGGAGGATTAATATATGGGGGTATATCTGTTTTTGATAATGAAAAGGATATAAATAGTAATGATAAGAATGAAGAAGAAAAGGAAGTAGTAGTTCCGGAAGTACAGATAGTAGATGTTAATAGTAAATCAAGACCTATTGGAGTAATGATTAATAATATTGGAGCTGCAAGACCATATCATACTGGTTTACAAGAAGCTTATTTAGTGTATGAGATAGTTGTAGAGGGTGGTATAACTAGATATTTGGCTTTGTATAAAGATAATTTTCCGGAGACAGTAGGAAGTGTAAGAAGTGCTAGACATTATTTTTTAGATTATGTAATGGAAAATGATGCGTTTTATGTGCATTGGGGCTGGAGTCCTCAAGCTCAAAGTGATATTAAGTCTTTGGGAATAGATAATCTCAATGGTCTTAGTATGGGAGCTCCTTATTTTTTTAGAAAGAATCTTAATGTTAGTAGTGAACATACAGGATTTACTAATTTGGCAGAGATGAAGAAATATGTAGAAAGTAAAGATTATGAACTGGAAACTAGTAGAGGTTTATTATTAGATTATAGTGCGACCAGTGTTTCTTTAGGAGAAAGTGCAACAGATGCAACTAAAGTTAATTTGAAATATTCTGAATATTTTGTTACAAATTATGTTTATGATAGTAGCACTAATGTTTATAAGCAATATGTTAATGATAAAGAGCATAAAGATTATGAGACAGGTAAGCAGTATACTGTTAAAAATATTATTGCTTACCAAGTAGGAAATAACAATATTTCTGGAGATAGTAAAGGAAGACAAGATTTAGATAATATAGGAACTGGAGAAGGATATTATATGACGGAGGGAAAAGTAATTCCAATTACGTGGGAGAAAAAGACAAGAAAAAGTAAAACTATTTATAAAAATAAAGAAACGGGAGAAAAGATAAAAGTTAATGATGGCAATACTTGGATACATATAGTTCCTAATACGGGTAATATAGAAATATCATAATTTAAGGAGGAAAATTTTTGACTGATTTAATAGAATTTTTACTTAATAATTATATTTGGCTTATTGTGGTAATTTTGATTTTAATATTTGCTTTAATTGGTTATTTAGTTGATATTAAAAATAAAGAAAGTAATAATAATAAAGTTAAACCAATTGCAAACTTTAAAGAAGATGTAAAGTTTGAAGTTCATCCTTCTATGACAAAGTATACTAGTGATGATTTTGATGATCCATTAATAAAGTAAATAGTGATGTAAAGTTTTTGACTTTTGACATTTTTGTTAGTTTAAATTGACATAGATTAGTTGTAAATATTTTTGTTAGTAATTTGTTATATTTTATTAATTAATTAGTTTTTTTGGGAATGTAAAGTAAAATTTTATTTACAAGTGAGTTTTATTTAGGTATAATTATATTGGAGGTAGTAAATATGGAATTAAAAGGATCAAAAACAGAAGCTAATTTAATGGCTGCTTTTGCAGGAGAATCACAAGCAAGAAATAAATATACATATTATGCTTCACAGGCTAAAAAAGATGGGTATGAACAAATTGCAGCGATTTTTGAAGAAACAGCTAATAATGAAAAAGAACATGCAAAAATGTGGTTTAAAGAATTACATGGAGGTAAAGTTCCTGATACCCTTACAAATTTAAAAGATGCTGCAAGTGGAGAAAATTATGAATGGACTGAAATGTATAAAGAGTTTGCTGAAGTAGCTAAAGAAGAAGGTTTTGATAGAATTGCTAACTTATTTATGGAAGTAGCTAAAATTGAAAAGCATCATGAAGAAAGATATATGAAATTAGTTGGCAATATTAATGATGATTTGGTATTTAAAAAGGGCGAAGAAGTTGTATGGATATGTCGAAATTGTGGATATGTCTATGTGGGTAATGAAGCTCCTAAAGTTTGTCCTGTTTGTAGTCATCCTCAAAGTTTTATGGAACTTAAAAAAGAGAATTATTAAAAAATTCTTTTTTTTAAAGCAAAATTATACTATAATTATTGGAGTTATGTTGTATAATTAATATAGTTTAAGTAAATTTAATATTTAGTATGTTAAAACTTTTTATCTTTGTCTAACTATTCGAATGCTCGCGTTTTTTTTGTGAATACGAGTGGTATCTAACAACAAGTCTGTGCACAATACGAATGGTGTGTATTTTTAAATTTGCATATTTGATCAAGGCTAAATATAATAGAATAGGATATAAGATTACTTAGTTAATACTTAAAAAAAATAATACTGATGTTTTATAACTTGATAGAGTAATATAACTATGACAGTATTTTTTTAATGGTTTAAAACTTACTAAATGATTTATATTATTTATTTTAAGTATTTAGGATTATCAATTCTTCCTAATAAATAATCTGCACTGATTTTATATTTTTTACAAATATCATACAAAAAGGGAGTAGCTATTAAATTTCTTCCTTTTTCATAAAAAGCAATATTAGAAAATGTTGTATTTAACATAGAAGCTAATTTAACTTGAGTTAACTTTTTTTCTTTACGAAATTCTTTTAATCTTTTTCCGGATTCAATAGTATTAGTCTCTAATTTATGTGGATAATAGTTTCTAATATTAGTTAATCCAAGTAAGTAATCAATAGAAATATTAAAATAATTGCATAAACTATTTATGTGTCGTATAGGAAGAATAGTTTTTTGTGATTCATAATCGTTATAAGCACTTCTACTTATGTTAAGTTCTTTGGCTATTTCTTTTTGCTTTATTTCTTTTTCATCTCTTAAATTTTTTAAAATATCTTTATAGTTCATAAAATCACCAACACTATTTTCTCATTAAACAATAATTTATTTTTATTTTGACGTATATCGTGTCATTTTTCTTGACTTTTGACATTACAGAATGTATAATTTTGATATAAGTTAGAAATTTCTAAT
>CANPYU010000103.1 GCA_947588665.1 uncultured Bacilli bacterium
CAAGAAAATAGATACTGATGCTAATATTGAAATTTTACTTTTAAAAAATGTTGAAAATGATATTTGGGAATGTTTAGCTCGACCTGGTAAAAGATTACATATTGGTACTACTATTAAATTTAGTGATGATTTAGAGTGTGAAGTAATAGAAAAATTAGAAGATGGAATTATTAGAGTTAATTTTAAATATCAAGGAATATTTTTAGAAATTATTGAAAGAATTGGTTTAATGCCACTTCCACCATATATTCACGAAACTTTAAAAGAACAAGATAGATATCAAACGGTTTATGCTAAGTATTTAGGTAGTGCTGCTGCTCCTACGGCAGGACTTCATTTTACCAAAGAATTATTGCAAGAAATAAAAGAAATGGGCGTAGAAGTGTGTTATGTAACTTTACACGTTGGTTTAGGTACTTTTAGACCGATTGAAGTTAAAAATATTAAAGAACATCACATGCATTCAGAATATTATGAAATGAAAAGAGAGGTCGCGGATATTTTAAATAAAGCAAAAAAAGAGCAGAGATGTATTTATGCTGTTGGAACTACTAGTACTAGAGTACTTGAAACAGTAATTCATAAGTATCATGAATTTAGAGAATGTAATGGTAATACAGATATCTTTATTTATCCCGGATTTGAATTTCAAGCTATTGATGGTTTAATTACTAATTTTCATTTACCAAAAAGTACTCTTTTAATGCTTGTAAGTGCCCTATCTAAAAGAGAATATATTTTAAATGCTTATGAAATAGCAAAAGAGAAGAATTATCGTTTCTTCTCTTTTGGCGATGCTATGTTTATTAAATAGTCATATTTTCTTCTTGTTCTAGTTCAATAGCTTCTAAACGGTTTACTAAACATTTTTCCATATGGATTATAACGTTATCATAAACACCAAATTTTCTTTTACATAATTCTCTCAATTCATCTTTATCTTCTGCTAAAGTTGCAAGTTCAAGGAATAGTAGACTATCGTCTACTACTTTTATATAAAAGTAGGCTATTTCATCACCATTTAGTAATCCCATTTGTTGTGATGAAGTCATTAATCTATTAGCAGTATAACTCATTACAGACATTCTATTATTATATTTTGAATTAGTTCTATTTTTGAAACTTATAATAAGCTTATCTATTTCTTGCATTCTTTCTAAACTTAATGTATTAAAGCGCGAAAAATCAAGAAATTGATAAAATTTTTTCATAATATCAACATTATAGAATACATCTAAATTATTTTGATATTTCATTCCAAACACCCCTTTCCTTTGAAATTAGCAATTATTTTAACAAATATTGTGTATTTTGTCAAGTTTTGTTATAATAATTTAAGTTAAAGGAATGATAATAATGAAATTAAATTATATTTTAAAACAAAAATCAAATAAAAATATGGCTCGTTTAGGAGAATTTACTTATAATGGCAAAACTTATGAAACTCCAATGTTTATGCCTGTTGGTACTAATGCCACAGTTAAAACATTGTCTCCAGAAGAAATCAAAGAAATTGGCTGTGGTATTATTTTAGCAAATACTTATCATTTATGGCTACGTCCAGGGGAAGAAATCGTTAAAAAAGCAGGTGGATTGCATAAATTTATGAACTATGATGGTCCAATTCTTACTGATAGTGGTGGTTATCAAGTATTTAGTCTTGCTAAACCTAAAGATATTACTGATGAAGGTGTTCATTTTAAAAATCATGAAAATGGTGATAAATTATTTTTAACTCCTGAAAAATCAATTCAAATTCAAATGGCTCTTGGAAGTGATATTGTGATGAGTTTTGATGAATGTGTTAAATGGCCAAGTACTTATGAATATTGTAAGGAAAGTGTTGAAAGAACATTAAGATGGGCTAAAAGAGGTAAAGATACTTTTAATAGTCCTGATCAAATGCTTTTTGGTATAGTTCAAGGTGGTGAATATGAAGATTTGCGTCGCCATTGTGCAGAAGAACTTCAAAAAATGAATTTTGATGGTTATTCTGTTGGAGGAACTTCAGTTGGGGAAGATAAACCAACAATGTATAAAATGGTTGGTTATGCCACTAAATATTTACCTGAAGATAAACTTCGCTATTTAATGGGAGTAGGAGATCCAATTGATTTAATTGAAAATGTCATGCGGGGAATTGATTTATTTGATTGTGTTTCTCCTACTAGACTAGCGCGCCATGGTCATGCTTATACTAAACATGGTAAAATAAATTTGAAGAATAGTAAATATAAAGAAGATTTTACGAAAGTAGATGATACATGTAATTGTTATGCGTGTAAAAATTATACTAAGGCTTATATAAGACATTTAATTACTGCTGATGAAACTTTTGGGGCCCGTCTTTTATCAATACATAATATTGCATTTTTAACTAATTTAATGAAAGAAATTAGAGAAAACATAAAAAATGATTCATTAGAAGAGTTTAGAGATGAATTTATTAAAAATTATTATGGTGATAATTATGAATACAAATAAAATAACTATAATAAGTAGTGTGATAATTATTATATTAATTCTAGCTATTCCTACTACATATAAAGTAATAAAAATTCATAATCAAAATTTATATAAAGTAGTAGAAGATAAAATAATAGAAAAAGCTAAAGAGTGTTATTATGACAAAAAATGTGTAAATGAAAAAATAACATTAGAAGAATTATATGAATATAAATATTTAGATATAGTAAGTGATCCAATTACTAAAGAAGAATATAATAAATTATCATATGTTGAAAAAAAAGATGATAAATATAAATTTGTAGTAGTAGAATAATTTTTTACTACTTTTTTTATGATCAAAAGTTGACTCTCGGGGGGGGTATTATATAATAATCTTATAAATAATAGAAAGGATTATTATATGAAAGAGAAAAGAAATATAATTATAACTGTAATATGCTTATTAGTATTGATAACATTAATCGGGGTACCAAAGTTGTTTTTGAATAATAAAGAAGAAGTATTACCGGAAGTAAAATTAAAAGAAATAGAAAAGAATAAAACATTTGCGATAATGGTACCAGATATAAACGGTAATGGCTATATACCGTATGAAGGAAATGAGTGGCCGACTGAAATAGATGATTATTTATATAGTCATTCCGAATGTGTAGATAATAAAGGAAATATGGTAGAAAATGTAGTAGAATATAATCAAGAAGATAACACAGCTTTATTAGATACCAATCAAACAGTATATTGTACTTTATATTTTGATAAATATAATTATATGTATGTACCAGTGCGTAATGTTGATGAAAAGATAGGCAAATTTGTAGTTCCACAATACATGTCATCAAAAGTAAAAAATATAGAATTTGTAGATAAAATAAAAGAAAATTTAAATTCAAATGAAGAAAATACAAACTGGTGGGATCTAAGTGATACGAGTCAAGGGACACCCAAAGGAAGTGTCATAGCGTGGATAGAACCAATAAATAATAATTATGATACATTATATATAGGAAGTAAGGTAAAAATAAGAGCTACAAGTTTATCTCATGCTTTTATGGCAGCCGAATATGTAAATAATGCTGAAGAGCCAGTTACTAATTTACAAAAAGTGGAATTTAATGATATGTTAGATACATCAAAAACAATTGACATTTCTCATCTTTTTAATCATAATACAAAATTAACAGACATAATCGGTATAGAAAATTGGAATGTTTCAAATATTACTAGTATGCTTTGTACGTTTATAAGTACGGGATTGGCAGATTTAAATTTAATAAGTAATTGGGATGTTTCTAATGTTGAAACTATGCGAGGTATGTTTATGGGGTGTACTAATCTTAATGATATAAGTGGATTATCTAAATGGAAAACTTCAAATTTAGCAGATATAAGGGAAATGTTTTCTGGATGTGTAAAATTAAGTAATATAAATTCATTAAATAATTTTGACGTATCACAAGTGACAATAATGTATGCATCATTTTGTAAATGTACAAATTTGAAAGATATAAATGCGTTAGGTGAATGGGATGTTTCTCAAGTAACAGATATGTATTGTATGTTTTTGGAGTGCTCAAATTTAAGCAATATAAGTGTATTAAATAATTGGAATATAAAAAATGTAGAAAATATGCGTGGAATGTTTGTAAATTGTATCAATTTACAAACTGTTAATTTAAGTAATTGGAAAACTAATAAATTGAAAAATGTATATGATATGTTTCGAGGTTGTACAGCTTTAGAAAAAATAGATATTAGAAATTTAATATTAAATCAAATAACAGAAATTGATAATTATAGAAATATGTTTGGTATGATTCCATCAACAGCGACAATAATAGTCAAAGATGAAGAACAACGAAATTGGATACAAACTTATCCAACTTTTCCTGGAACAATTAAATTACCATCAGAAGTTTAAAAATAGCAAAATAATAATTATTTTTACTCAAAATAAAACATACTTTTCTATTTATGAAAAGTATGTTATAATTTTCAATAGAAAATAGGTGAGTAT
>CANPYU010000104.1 GCA_947588665.1 uncultured Bacilli bacterium
AATAATGAGAATCCAAGTGTAGGAATAATATTATGTGCTGATAAAGATGAAAAAGTAGTAGAATATGCAATGAGTAGGACAATGTCACCAACAATGGTTGCAGAATATAAATTAAAACTAATAGACAAAAAATTATTAGAAAATAAATTAAAAGAAATTTCTATTATGGTAGAAGAAACTAAAAATTAAAAGGAAAAATGTAGTTATGAACACATTAGATAAAATTAAAGAATCAATATATTATGTTAAAGATAATTCTAGAAATGTAGAAATTAATTATGATGTTTTAGATGAAATAATTAAAAATATTAATTTAAAAAATAATACCCATTGGTTAATATCAAATCCTTTTGGCATTTTAGATATGGATATTGTAGATATTATGAATTATTTATTAATATTACATACCATTGGTGATTATTGTTTTTGGGGTGATAATAAATGGAGTATTGAAACAAGTAATGGAGCTTTTGATGGTACTTATGCCATTATGTATTTAATTTTACAAAGAATGCAAAGTAAAAAATCTTTTAATATGACTAAAAATGAGTTTAAAGAATTTGTAAAAGGAAATAATGAAATACCTTTATTAGATGATAGATATAAAAATTTATGTTTAATGAATGAATATTTAAAGGGAAAAAATTTTTATGATTTAATTAAAGAAAAAACTAAAGATACAGAGTTACTTGATTATTTAATTCAAAATTTACCATATTTAGAAGATGTATCTTTATATAAGAGTGAAAATATTTATTTTTATAAAAGAGCTCAATTAATGGTATCAGATATTTTACATATAAGAGAGTATATTGAAAAAGTGAATGTTGATTATTCAAATTTAATGGGGTGTGCTGATTATAAAATACCTCAAGTATTAAATAATTTAGGAGTGCTTGTATATAGTAAAGATTTAGATAATAAAATAATGCAAAAAGAAGAATTAAAAGAAAATAGTGAAGAAGAAGTAGAAATTAGAGCTTGTAATTTAGTAGTAATAGATTATATTTATCAAAAGTTAAATGGTAAGATATCTAGAATGGATATTAATGATTATTTATGGTTACTTGGTCAAGACAAAAAGAAAATTATTAAACCATATCATAGAACTTTAACAAACCATTATTAGGAGGATTTATGGATATTAATTTTACAATAGATACAGAAGTTTTTAATTATCGTGTTGGTGCGGTAATTAAAAAAGATAATAAAATATTAGTCCAAAAAGATGAAGGGTCGGATTATTATACTTTAATAGGTGGTCGCTGTAAGTTAGGAGAATCATCAGTAGAGGCGATTTTAAGAGAATTTAGGGAAGAAACAGGTCTTAATGCTGAATTTGTTAAAACTTTAGGAATATTAGAAAATTTTTTCAATTCCAATTATAATCATAAAAATTATCATGAAATACTTATTATAAATGAAATTAAAATAGATAAAAGTATAGACATACATAATATCAAAAATATTGAAGGAAAAGATGAAATATATAAATGGTTAAGTATAGATGAACTTAAAACCTCTAAATTTTTACCAGAAGTTGTTTTAGATATTATAGATGGTAATAAACTTGTTCATATTATCAATAAAGATAATGTCAAGTAAATAAGTATTTATTTTATAAAATTTTAGATAATGTTATAATAATAATAGAGTGTGATTATATGGCAATTGAAAAATATTTTGATGCATTAGGTGGTCCAGAAGCCGTTTTTGACCCTATTCCCTCATTTGAAGGAATGTGGTATATTTCTTATGAAAATTTAATTAAAAATTCTAAAGTTCTAAATGGTAAAAATTTATTTAAAGAATTTATGAATAAATATTATTTTGAACCATTATTTGCTATTTTTCAAACAAAGTTTGTTAATGATTTTCCAGTTAAGTTAATTTCAGTTGCCAATGATAATTTACATGGAAGATGTTTAAATTTTTCGGCAGGTACTTTTTATACTACAGCTATAGATTTTTTAAATTTTGAAATAGATAAAGTTAATAAAACTAGTGAAGAGCAAGCAAATTATTTAAATGATATATTTTTAAAAGGAATTGAAGGATATAATGAAATAAATTTAGCTTTATCCGATGCGCTAAAATTAAAAGCTGAAAAATTAGATGATATTCGTAAAAAAGAATTTAATTCCGAATATTTTGAAGCTGCCATGAAAGATTATGCTATTTTTAAAAATGAGATGGAATTTCGTACTTATATTGATATTGTTTATAATATAACTAATCAACTTAAAGATGGCTTTTTAAAATTAGGCGATTTTTTTGATACTAATATAAATTATGAAGAATTATATCAAGCGTTTGATCCAGATAATTTTTATTTATTATGTGCTGTTTCATTGTATGATAATATGCTTCAAATGGAAAAAGATAATGAAATAGTTAAAAATTGTAATGGTTATATCGAAGAATATTTAAAATGCTCTGATAAAACAAGTAGAGAAGAAAAAAATTATAATCCTAAAATTTTATATCAAATGGAAAGTGGTAAAAAAGTACGTTATACTAGGAGAGAATTACAAAAAGATTATGAAGAATTTATGAAAAGACATCCTGAAGCTAAACCTCTTCATTTGCCACCTTTAAATGGTGAAGAAAAAGATAAATATCGTGATATTAATTTGATGAATAAATTAACTTCTTTAGCAGAAGAAGATACAAGAATAAATTGGGAGTTATTACCTAAAGGTGAAAGGGAAAAGAAAGAAAAAAATAATGAAATAAAACCTTTAAAGGATAATAATTTTAAGAGTGTTGATGTGAGTGTTGTAAATAAACGAATAGAATTTTTAGAAGGAACCGGTTATGTTGGCAAATTAAAAGGTTTAAATACTTTTACAGGTTATTATGGTTATGTATATTCTAATGGAACAGTTATTTTAGAAAAATTTTGGGAAGATGAAGAATGTATTAGACCTGCTATAAATTGTGCTACATATATTATGAATATAGATAATTTTATAACAATGAGTAAAATTGCTAAAATTAATTTAATTGAATATATTAAAACTTTACCGGAAATTGGTGTTAAAAGATTATATCATTCTAATATCTCTAATTGGGAACGAAATATCTATAAAGAAATAAATGGAGCGTATCGATTAGAAGATGCGATAGAATTTATTAATAGTTTAAAAAGTGAGGGGCTAAATCGTGAACAATAATGTTTATAAAAGATTATTAGAAATAATCAAAAGTGAAGAAGCAGATTTTAGAACATTAGTAGATGCTGATAATATCTTTGACTTAAATGTTACAGCAGATGATATTTTAAATTTTTTAGAATTTTCTTCTCAAGATGAAATATTAAGTGCTCCTATTGTAGGAAGTATATTAATAACAGAAGGAGATATTTTAACTATTCTTAAAATAATTCATGATATAGTAAATTATTCTGGTAAATATATTTTATTTATTAATGATGATAATTTAGGTACTAATACTTATTTAGTAAAGTTAGCTAATAAAATATATAAAGAATATAACTTAAATGTGGAAATAGAATTAGATTATAGTAAAAATTATAATCATTATTTAAATGAATTAGTAACAATTATTGGTAGTGAAGATTTTGTTAAAACTTCAGTAGGTGATTTTCAAAATGCTAATCAAATAATTTTATAAGTAAGGAGAGATGATAAATGTTTATTGGAGAAAATCCTATTCATATTAATGCCGAAAAAGGAAGTATTGCGCCACTTGTATTAATGCCAGGTGATCCACTTAGAGCAAAATATATTGCCGAGAATTTTTTGAGCGATGCTAAAGAAGTTTGTAATCTACGAAATATGTTAGGTTATACAGGTACTTATAAAGGAGTTAAAGTATCAGTTATAGGATCAGGTATGGGCATGCCTAGTATGGGAATTTATTCTTGGGAATTATTTCATTATTTTGGAGTTCAAAAAATTATTAGAATTGGTACTTGTGGAGTAGTTAGCCCTGAAGTTAATGTCCCGGAATTAATACTTGCTACTAGTGCTTATTCTGAATCGAATTTTGCTTATACTTTTGATGATTATAAAGAACATATTACTTATCCATCTAAAGAATTAAATGAAAAAATTATTAATGTTTCTAAAGAATTAAATTATACGTTACATATTGGTGATGTTACAACAATGGATGTTTTTGGACCTTATATTGATTATGATCGGGTTTTAAATAGAATGCCTAAAGATTTAAATGTAATTGGTGAAGAAATGGAAGCATTTGGTTTATTTCATATTGCTAAACATTTTAAAAAAGAAGCATCATGTATTCTGACTGCTGTTGATTCTAAATTTAGTGATGTAGTTTTAAGTGGTGATGAGCGTGAGAAAAGCTTAAATGATATGATTACATTAGCATTAGAAGCGATTATAAAATAGAAAAAAATTTAGCACATCTTTGTGCTTTTTTTAATGGCGTTAAATGAAAACTTAAATTCTCGTAATGTAAAAAACAAAGGATTAAAGAAGTAAATG
>CANPYU010000105.1 GCA_947588665.1 uncultured Bacilli bacterium
ATATATTCCTTCATCATTTTCTGCAATAATATATGTGCCTAAAAGAAGCCCTACCGGATATAAAACCAAAGCTTTCATCTCTTTATTAACCGCTACTTCATCACTTGCTTTTAATTCTAAATTGTCTTCATTTTCTTCCACCACAAAATCAAGTTCTGTCTGTACTTTTACTTTTTCTTCACTCTTAACCATATTAGAGACAATATCTTTAATTACATCATCTTTAATAATATTAACACTTTGATCTTTCATCGCATTAGGAATAAGTAAATTATTATATAATACCTCTTTAATTGTTTTATAAATTAAATCATATAAATCATTTATTTTACTTAATTTAATATCTTGTTTAGTTGGATGAATATTAACATCCACTAAAGTTGGATCCGTATTTATTTTTAAAACAACCACTGGATATTTACCTTCCGGTTTATATGTATAATAAGCATCGTTTATAGCTCTATTAATATCCATATTTCTAACTACCCGATCATTTACAAACGTATTAAAATCATTTCGATTACTTTTAAGTATTTCAGGTTTACAAATATATCCATATATATCAAAATCATCATCACTGGCCCTAAATTCCAACATTTTATTACTAATATTTAACCCATATATTTCATGAATAGTTTTAAGCAAATTATTGCTTCCACTTGTTTTAATAAGTAACTTTTCATTATTAGTCAAAGTAAATTTAATACCTGGATAGGCAAGTGCCAGCTTTTCTACTAAACTAACAGAATTATATAATTCTGTATTCTCCGCTTTTAAATATTTTAATCTAGCCGGCGTATTATAAAAAAGATTAGTAACACTTATATTAGTTCCCCGTCTTAAATCGGCACTAGCTTCTTCTAAAAATTCTCCTCCTTTAATATGAATATAACTAGAATTTATTCCATCACTAGTTTGCATTTCAACCTCGGAAACACTCGCGATTGAAGGAAGTGCCTCACCCCTAAATCCCATAGTATTAATGAAAAACAAATCGTCATCATGAATAAGCTTACTTGTCGCATGTCTTCCAAAAGCTAAATGCGCATCACTCTTATCCATCCCATCTCCATCATCTATAACTTGAATCTTATCAAGCCCTCCTTTAATAAGATTAATTGTTATATTAGAACTGTTAGCATCAATACTATTTTCTACTAACTCTTTAACAATACTTGAGCATCTCTCTACAACTTCTCCTGCTGCAATTTTATTTGCTAAATTCTCTGACATTACTTTAATTTTACTCAAAAATCATCACCACTTACATCTTTTCTAACTTCTGCTGCACTTAAATTAGTTGCAATTAAACCCGCATCTTTAACATTTATAAATCCTACTCCTGGAATAACTATATCTGAATTTATAGGTACCTCTACTTTATATTTTAATTCTTTTATTTTATATTCTTTTTTTACTTCTTGGGTATTCAAATATAAAGTAACTTTATTTTTATCTTTAAAATAAAACTTAAACTTATCATCTATCACTAAACCTGTATTTTCCTTCATAACATAACTAATAGGCTTAATTTCTTTTTTAACTATTTTCCCATTTAAATTAGTATAAGAAAAACCTGGAGTATCATAAATAATAAAATCATCTATTTTAAATTTAATGAAATCTAAAGTTGTATTTTCTTTATCACTTACTAATACTTGATTTTTATGATCTAAACTATTAATAAAGGTACTTTTTCCAGCATTAGTTATTCCCATAATATACGCGACTTTATAATTAGTCTTTTTTAAATACTCTATTAAATTATTACCATCATAATTCTTTTTATTACTCATAAAAAGAATATCTTCTTTAATATTATAAACATTTTTCAACCATGCTCTAATTTTACTTTTTTTCATCTCTTTTCTTAAAGTATCACTTTTACTTATTACAAGTACTTTAGTTTTTTTAATTCTTTTAAAATAATCAATAGTCTCTTTATTTATATTTAAATAATCAATTAAAAAAAAGGCAATCCCAGACTTTTTATTTATTTTTTTAAAGATGCTTTCTTTATCAACCAAAGTAACCCTATTTAATTCTCCATAATTTTTTAATCTAAAACATCTTTTACAATAATCATTATTAATATCCGGAGTATATCCAACTTCATTTTCATCTTTATCTTGTAAAATAACCCCACACCCCATACATTTCTTATTCATAATAATTACCCTTAATTAAAACATTTTTTTTCTTTAATCTTCGATAAATAAATCTTTCAAAAAAGCGATTTATCTTTGTCCCAATTTTCTCATACTCCCCAATAGGATTGATCAAAATAGAAGTAATTCCCACTTTATTAGCTCCATATATATCTGTAAGAAGTTGATCTCCAATCGCTGCAATCTGATGTTCTTTAAACTTATATAAATCCATAATTTTAAGATATTTCTTTTTAAAAGGCTTTTTTGCTGATGCTGCTACATCTACATTTAATCCCTCTTTAAATGGTATTAATCTTTTTCTATTACTATTAGACAAAATAATTAGTTTAAAATCTTGTTCTAAATATAAAAATAATTCTTTAACTTTCTTACTAGGCATATCAGCTCTAACCGGTACTAAAGTATTATCTAAATCAAATAATAAACACTTAATTCCCATTTTCTTTAATTTATTATAATCTATATCATATATATTTTTTTGATAAATATCTGGTATAAAATTTTCCATAACTAACTCCTTAACTAAAATTATACACTAAATAACAAAAAATAGAAACTATTTAGTTTCCATTTCTTATTTTAAAACACTTAAAACATTACTAATTAAATCAATATTATCAATTGCATCACTTATTTTATCTGTCGTTCTAAGTTTATATTTAACCTTCATATCATTTTTATATAATTTAACATTATTAGGATCTCTATTAAGTTCTTTTAACCAATAAGAATTATATTTTAAAAGTTCCCACATTTTTTTATCTTTTTTAATTTCTAATAAACCTACCATTAACATCTTAATCCTCAAAAAACTTATTAATCGGTCTAGGTGTAACCGGACCTTTAGCTATAGTTCCTCCACTTCCACCCTTACCAGTGAGTTCTTGAACTATTCCGAGAGCTTTTTGGGCAGTATTTATATGCTTTTGTACACTTTCCATATCAATATTTTTCATAATATCTGTTATCCCATTTATCCCACTAGAAGATGTTCCTTTATTAAAATATGTCTTCCAAGCCCTATCATCTTCTCCATATATATCATATATTTCATATAACTTTTGCCAAGAAGTATCTCCACTTTTTATCGCATTAACTAACTCTGGATGATTTCTAGCAAATAACTTAAATGCTTCTTTTTTATCCATGATACCACACCTTCCTTTAAAAATTTAACATATTAACACTAAACTTTATTTTTCCCATTTATCTTTTCTAATATCACCATTAAAATATATGCAACAACCTAAAAAATATAAAAATATTTATAATTCTAAAATAACTAAACATACTAATAAAAGGTGATAAAATGAAAGACTTTAATAAAGAACTATTAAAACTTATTAAAAAAAGTTCCTGTACTTTTACCTGTATTAAAGAAATAAAAGAAATACTTTTAAATAATGGTTATGAAGAATTAAATGAATCAAATAATTGGCAATTAAAAAATAATAAATATTTTATCATAAGAAACGATGCTTCTTTAATTGCTTTTAATGTTCCTCAAAATATTACTAATCAATTTAAAATAATTGCCACTCACAGTGATACTCCCGCATTCACAATTAAGCCTAATCCAGATTATTACGAAAATGGTTATTTAAAACTTAACATAGCCCCTTATGGAGGAATTCTAAATTATGGCTTTATGGATCGCCCTATGAGTATCGCAGGACGCTTAATAACCAAAAATAAAAACACTTTAAAAAAAGAAATAATTGACTTAAAAGATACAGTCGCTGTGATTCCAAGCATTGCCATTCACCAAAATGATGCAGCTAACACTAATTTAGATCTTAATACTGATGTTGATTTAATGCCTATTATTTCTTTAAATAAAAATTATTCTTTAAATAGTCTTTTAAAAGATAAACTAAATTTAACTAAAGAAATTTATGATTTTGATCTATTTTTGTATAATAATGAAGACCCCCAAATTATAAATAACGAATTTATATTAGCTCCCAGAATTGATAATATTACTTGCACTTATGCTGCCTTAAAAGCTTTTATTAATAATTTTAATGATAGTATTAATGTTCTTGCTATATTTAACAGTGAAGAGATAGGTTCAAATACTTTTGAAGGTGCAGATTCTAATTTTTTAATTGATACTTTAAAAAAAATATGTAAAGAATTTAATTTAGCTTTAGGTCCAACTCTTGCAAACAGTATTATTATTAGTGCTGATAACACTCATGCTAAACATCCTAACCATAATGAATTATCAGATCATACCAATACTCCTCCATTAAATACCGGCATTTTAATTACCAAAGAAATAAACGGCACT
>CANPYU010000106.1 GCA_947588665.1 uncultured Bacilli bacterium
CTTTTTTTTTATTATCATTGTAGTAGTTGGAATATTTTTAAAAAATCTATATTAGCCATAGTATAAGTAGATAATTGTTTTATACCTCTTAATACCATTGTCATAAAGTTATAACAAGTTTCAACAAATAATAATAAGTAGAATAATAAAACTACATTTTTAATAGACTCACTAAATTGGGAAATAATAAATAAAATAATTCCACTTAGAATTAATCCAATTAAACTAACAACTAAGGCTACAGTAACTATGCTCTTTTTATTTTTTTCCTCATCACCAGCTAAAAACCTAAATAAAGCTTCCCCAAATCCTAATGTAATTAAAGGTAATAGCAAAGTAACATAAGTAAGTAATAAATCAAAAGTACCATAAGCTTCTTGCGACATCCATCTCGTAAATAATGGAGTCATTATGAAGATCAATCCTTTTGTACAAATAGTTCCAAAAGTTAATATGGCTGTATTTTTAATCAATTTAGAACTTCTATTTGTCATAAACACCATTCTTTAATTTTATAAATACTAAACTTCGTTTATTACCTTTAAATGTTGAATCAATTATTATTCCATCTTTGACTATTCTAGGATGTAGATCACATCTTTTATCATCCATTAATCTAGGACTTGAAAATATACTTAATATCTCATTATACCTATTGTTTTTCATATCATATTCAAATAAATGTTGATAATAATTATTATCAGGATATGTATCAGATATAAACTTATCATTACCTATAAATGTTGGATGTCCATCTTTCTTTAATTTTTCGTTGTCTACTACTTTATATTTCTTATTATTCAAATTATAAATGCGATAGTCTCTTTTTTCTTCGCCAAATTCAAAAGTAGTAACTAATAAATTTTCATTGTTCATCCAATCATAATGAGAAATGATCGCATCTTTTTCTAATATCTCTAATTTATCTTTAACTATGTCATATATACAAAGCCTAGTTCTCCATTCATCGTTGTCAGAAGCTACATACAAATGGAAAAACATTACTTTATTTCCGTTTGGTGAAAAAGATACATGATTAATATAGTGAGCATAATTTTGATAATCTTTAACATCTTTAGCTAAATCATATAATGATATTAATAATTTACTATTATTGTTTTTTATATCCACTAAAAATAATCCATCATTCTTCGGAAAGTTATCTTCTTTAGTTAAATCAAGCAATTTATCATAACCATATCCAGGTCTTAATCTTTGAAGCCTAGAAAAATTAACACTAATCCCATAACTTTCGTCAGCATTTATATCATATAATGGAAAGGAGATAGTTTTAATTATTTTCTTTTTATTTATATCATAATATCTAGTGCAATAATGATTATTATCTATATCATTATAAATGATAACATTTTCATCATTGGACCATCTTAAGCGTGATCCCTGTTGCCAACACCATGCTTTACTTTTTATAAGATAAGTATATTCATGAGTGTTTACATCAAAATAACCTATATTTATATCTTCTTTTTTAGTATCAGCATTTTTTCTAATAGAGTGAGCAAGCAATTTATTATCTTTTAAAGGATTTATATCATAATATCCGAAAAATGTATTTGTGTTTTGAACAGAAAAAATATTTACATCTTTTATTAAATTTGGATTACCATTTATTTTATTTTTAAACACAAATGTTGGAAACTTTATAATATATATAACTATTGTTTTGCAATATCTTAAAAATTTTTTACCAAATATTTTAATCAATATTTTTTTCATTATCTCACCCTATTCTATTTAAGTTATTTAATTTTTAAACTTTTGAAAAATTCTGTTGATGTTGTATATTTCTTAGAATGTTCACTATAAAAATTAATCATTTCGCCATTCATATATTTATTTATATATGCCTTATATTCAAAACTGCCATTTGCATAATTACCTTCTTCTGCCCTCTTTTTATATTTTTCAAAATCATTATATAAAAATTTATAATGTAGAATTGCCCCTTTTATTTTCAAATTAAAATTATCTTTATATGGAAATTGAAAATGAGAAGATCCTTGAATATCACCTTTTCGAAATTTAAATAGTGGATGTTTTGTCAGTAAAAATTTTTTTTCAATATTATTACTTGAAAAAAATCGTTCTCGTGGCCCACCTCTTAGTTCATTTAATTTAGTATTTTTAGTCATTGTATATGTATCATAATCATAGTAACAATAAGTATCTTTTATGTCTTTTTGTTCTACTTTTGAAAAAATACCTTCTTTACTATACATATCTATCATAATTGTCATTACACGTCTTTGATTATTATTTTCTAGTTCTTCTACAAATTTATTTATTTTTTTATTTTCGCAATTTTCATAAATAAATAATTCATCTGAATCAACACATAAATACCATCTATCAAAACCGTAATGTGCAATTATTCTATTAATCCACGCTTCTCTATTTAAAGAAGTATATTTAGTAGAACAGATATATAAGTCTACATCTTTTTGTTTTTTTAAATATTCAAATGTTCCATCAGTTGATTCATTATCAATAAATATCATTTTTTTAATTCCAATATTTCTATAATGATTAATCATCATTTTAACCCTATCAATATCATTTTGTTCAACACAAATTAATATAGGATCATATTTTGTTAAATCAATTTCATTTTCAAAAACTTTTTTAATTTTACAATTTAAAAATAGTAAAGGTAATTCATTTTGTTTTGATTGATACCATATAAATTTTAAAAATGCTTTTTTAAAAATATTTAAATTTTCTTTAGTAATAGAAATATATTTATTATTTTCAAAATTTTCAAATTCTTTTTTTGTTTGCTTTGATATATTTAAATTTTGTTTTATAGATTTTATTCCTCTAAAAATTTGTAAAAAAGGAAAAATTCTAAAAATTTTCATTATAAATGCCATTTTATTTGTCCTTACTATAAAATTCTTTATACCAGTTAGCAAACATTCTTAAACCTTCTCTTAAATCAGTGTTAGGTTTAAAATCAAAATCTTTTTCTAAACTAGTAGTATCTGCATAAGTAATTGGTACATCGCCTTTTTGCATACCTACTAATTCTTTATGACTTTCAAAGTCATAATCTTGAGGAAGTACACCAGCTTTAATTAACTCCTCTTGTAAAATACTTACAAATTCTAATAAATTAACTGGACTTCCATTTCCAATATTATAAATAGCATAAGGTACTTCACTATCAGGAGCTTTTTGAATTACTCTAGTAATACCTTCGACAATATCATCGATATAAGTAAAGTCTCTTTCACATTTACCATTATTGAATATTTGAATTATCTCATTATTAAGTAATTTATTAGTAAAACTAAAGTATGCCATATCAGGTCTACCTAATGGACCATATACTGTGAAAAATCTTAATCCTGTACTTGGAATGTTATATAATTTTGAATAAGCGTGTGCAAGTAATTCGTTAGATTTTTTAGTTGCAGCATACAAGCTAACTGGATCATCTACTTTGTCCTCAGTAGAATATGGTATTTTTTTGTTTGTTCCATATACTGATGAAGAAGAAGCATATACTAAATGCTCAACTGGATAATGTCTACAAGCTTCTAAAATATTGTAAAAACCAATTATATTAGATTCTATATAAGTATCCGGATTAGTAATTGAATATCTTACGCCTGCTTGAGCAGCTAGATTAACTACAATATCAAATTGTTCTTCTTCAAATAATTTATTTATTAAATCTTTATCAGCAATATTTCCCTTAATAAATTTATAATTTTGATATTTTAATAAATCGTTAAGTCTTTCTTCTTTTAATCTAACATCATAATAATAATTCATATTATCTAAACCAATTATATTAATATCAGAATAATTATCTAATAATTTTTTTGTTAAAAAATATCCTATAAAACCAGATGAACCAGTTATTAATAATTTTTTATTATTTAAGTTAATGTTTTTCATACTTCACCTCTATGATATAAGTTTATAAATATCTACACCCATAGGTTCTGCATTTGTTATAAAATAAACATATTCATAAGCGATACAAACAACTATAATAAGGGCATAAAACAAATATTTCTTTTTATTTTCTAATTTTATTTTTGAAATAACATTAGGTATTAATAAGAAGAAATAAACAAAGAAATACGTTGTAATTCTTCCAAATAGATATGATCTTAACGTTAATACTTGGAATAAAACACAAGTAAAACACAAATTCAATAATAATTTTGTATTTCTATCCGTATATTTGTCATTACCAGAGCCAATAAAACAAAATACTAATAATAATGTTCTTAATATAAGATTAAATATAGAAGTTGTTGTTGTGTAATCATAATAAGAATTATTTAAATACGTTTCACCATAACTAGTTTTCAGTAAAACCCATTCAATTAGATCATATCCAAAATAAATACATAATAGTAATAAAATATAAAATATTATAGTTTTTTTTGATATTTTAATATT
>CANPYU010000107.1 GCA_947588665.1 uncultured Bacilli bacterium
GACTCTAACCCCACGCTCATGCATATATGTTGTAAACTCATAAGGGTCTGGGAATAACTCTTTTGCAAAAGTAAACCCCGTCTTATGTTTATTTAAATCTCTTTTATCTTTTAAATGCCAAAATTCATTAAGTAAAAAAACTGAAATAGGTATCTCATGACTATTAAAAGCCTGTAATAATTTTTGACTATCTTTAAATGAATAAATAACATCTCTATTCCACCAAATACCTAAAGCATATCTTGGAATTAAAGGTGGATAACCCGTTAAAGTAAAATAATCTTTCAAGCAAAGGCCAAAATCTCTTCGATAAATAAATAGATATGTATCTATTCTCTTTGCCGTCGGTTTAACCAAAAAGCCATCTTCCATAAATACTAAACTTTTAGCGTCATCAATTGATGCAAAACCATCAGTTGAATATAAACCTCGCTCCAAAGCCCCTTTAATTCCTTTATCCAAAGATACTTTTGTCCCTCCGAAATTTCTTGCTTCTGGATGGTCAAAATACCATATTTTATCACTATTCATAAGTCCAACTTTTAAATAACTATCTGGTGCATATTTAGGACCTACAAACGGTTTTTCTTTCACATATTGTAAAACAAAGTATTTAGTTTGAATAACTAAAGTTTTATCATTTTCTTCAACCTGAAATTCTGGCACAGGAAAATTCCGAAATCTTGCAAACTCCGTTGGATGGTCAAAGAAATTACCATTTTGGTCATACTCTAAACGAATAAGTCTTTCAGTTAAAATTGTAATACGATATTTACTTCCCCGAAATACCGCCTTACTCTGACTCATGGCATTCTTATAATCAACTTTAAAATGTGCTTCTAACTGTGCCACACCTATTCTCTCCCTTTAACTACTATTATCATATCACAAAACAAGAGTCAAAACAATAATTTATTTCAAATCAACTTTTAAAAAATATTTTTAAGAGAAAACATATGGACTATCTATAGTACCACTTCCTGAAATACTTACTTTATTAGGGTCAACATTTATTACTGGGCGCACACCAATGCCCGTGTTGAGCAAGCCGCTGCCACTGAGCTCGCCATCCCAAATCACACTGAACACGCCAGCAAATGTGAAACTACTACTAAAGGCATACGGAGACATTGTCCAATATTCGCGACCATTATATAAATAATAAGTATGATTTGAACTATCAAAATATGCTCCGGCATACATTACTTCATCGGCTGTTATTAATCCTATTGGATTTATTAATTCTTTATTACCAGTACTAGCACGCTCCTTCCATGTAAAATAATCATTTGCTTTATTTTTACATTTTAATGTTGGTTGATATTTATTCCATATTCTATCAAATGCTCCATAATTTGTTTCTTTTGTTCCATAACCAGCATTTTCATATCCTTCAGCTAAACTTCTATCATTGCAAAATCCGGTTTGTATGTCTAATTTATCTTCCACTCTTTTTAGATTTTCTATATACCATGCATCTAACTCTTTTTTTACATTACTATCAGTTATATTTTTATGTGTATCTTCATATGTTTCACTTCTTGCTGTTCCATACATATATCCTACATAGGTATTATCATCTTCATGTTCATTAAATTTACCTTCTTTACTTCCATCTGATAATTCTATAACTGTATAATTTGTATCACTATCATCATAACCATTTTCAAGTATTTCTGCTTTTTTATTTGTTGCATCTATTTCTGATTTTTTACCATTATATAATAATCTAATGGACCCATTGCCATTTATTCTTATTATTCTCCAATAAAATCCTGCGAACTCTACATAATTATTTTCTACTGCTCCTCTATAATAGTAACTTGTTCCCTCTTCATCTTTCGTTTCATATATTCCTGTCTTTCCAACAATGGTAGTCCATTTTGATTTTCCATCTGCTTTGCCTATCAAAGTATAATAAGTTCTTTCATATTCATTATAATATACATCTCCACAATTTTCTTTATCAATTTTAGATGTTCCCAACCTATCATAGACTTCTTCTCCATCGTATTCACATGTTGATGTTTCTTCATTCCATGTTGCTTTTCCTTTATAACTTGACTCTATTGCTTTATCATAATAAACAACGTCTTTTCTATCTGGAGCTTTTACTTCATATATTGTTCCACAATTTTCTTCTGTTACATCTTCCCAATTCCAATTATAAACTTCTTCTCCATTATATGTACATGTTGATGTTTCTTTATTCCATATTCCCTGTCCTGAAAGTTTCTCTATCATAGTATAGTAAGTTTCTTCTCCTTCACTATAATATACATCTCCACAATCTTCTTCATTAACTATAGATGAATAATTAAAATCATAAACTTCTTCTCCATTATATGTACATGTTGATGTTTCTTCATTCCAAGTTGCTTTTCCTTTATAACTTGACTCTAAAGATTTATCATAATATCCAATATATCCTGGGAACAAATAAGTAGCTTCATATATTGTTCTACAAGTTTCTTCTGTTACATAATCATCTTCTGCCCAACTATAAACTTCTTTCCCTTCATATGTACACATTCCCCCAACATTATCAGATTGTTCACTTGTATATTTAAAATCCGGTGTTCCACTTCCTATATCAGGATTACTACATATTGTCTTTCCATCATCTAATTTAGCACATACCATTCTTTTATAATCTTGATATGCATTTAATACTCCTAATTTGGTTGTTACTTCTTTTGTCTTTATTTCTTCATTTAATGGTATTGAGGTTGTTTGTTCTTGTATTTCTCCACTTTGTTTTGGCTCACATTCATTATCTTTTGTTTCACAATATGTTATATCTGTTGCACTTCCTGTTATTGTTCCTTTTATTGTATCTCCACTATAGGCAAATGTTATCTCGGGTTTTGGTGTTACTTCTACTCTTGTATCACTTACTACATTTATTTGAGATTTATATGTTTTATTTGTTCCCTGTTCTTTGGTTGTATTATATTCTACCCATTCTTTTAAGGTAAATTCTTTTGTCTCATTTCCTCCTATTATTCCTTCATATAAATTATAAGATACATATGTATTATCAGAATGATAATTTGCTACATCATTCTCACTTAATGTTGTTATTAAATTATCCATTGTATCACTTGCAAGTGATACTCTTACATAATTAGCATTTAGAGTTGTATCTTCTTTAGGATTACTTATTGTCTCTAAATTTATTTGATAATTTGTTTCATTACTACAATTATTTTTTATTTTAAAATTATATCCTTCTTGTTCTAATCCTTCTATATCTGTTATGGGATAAGCATTTTTTAAATCTATTGCTCTTCCTTCTTCTTCTATGGTTATATTTAAACATCCAGCTGTAAAAGTATTATCTCTCTCTTGTTTTCCACTTGTAGATAAATAAGCATAACCTACTCCGATAGTTAAGACAACAAGTAAAATAATTCCTTCAACTATATATAATATTTTAGTTTCTTTAGCCATATAATCACTCCTATTTTTATACATTATAACTTAATTTTTTTTAATTGTATATACTTTTTTTGCATTTCTGTACCGAATATATAAACGTCTCTTCTATATACGTAATTTTTGTTAAGATATATTTAGGAGGATATCATGAATAATCAAGAAAGTATAATAACTTATGTAAATTATGGAACAGTTACATGTAGTATTAAAAAAATAATGCAAGAAAGAAACATAACTAAAACTCAACTTGCTAAAAGAACGGGTTTGCATCATATAGTCCTAGAAAGATATATAACTGGTAATATTGCTAGATATGATGGAGATGTTCTTGCTAAATTATGTTATGTCTTAAATTGTGATTTAACAGATATTATTACTTATAATAAACCAATTAAGAATAATAATTAAAATTATCATAAATATAAAAAAGAGTGAAAATATAAATTTCTCCTCTTTTTTTTCTTGTCTTAAAAAATAATATTAACTAACATACATAAAATAATACCCACCATTAAAGGTAATATAAATGCAATTAAAGTATAATAATTACTACCCGTCTCTTTTTTAATTGTAAGCATAGTTGTTGAACATGGATAATGAAATAACATTAATATAATAAAACATATCGCCGTTTTAATTGTCCATCCATTAATAAGTAAAATATTTTTTAAAGCATCTATATTCGTAAAATCTATTAAAGTACTAGTTTTAAGATAACACATAAGCATAACCGGAACTACTATTTCATTCGCCGGAAAACCTAAAATTAAAGCTAAAATAATAACTCCATCTAATCCCAATATTAACCCTACCGGATTTAAAAAATCTACTAAATATTCCATAATAGATAAACCATTAATATTAACATTTGCAACTAACCAAATAATAACTCCGGC
>CANPYU010000108.1 GCA_947588665.1 uncultured Bacilli bacterium
ATAAGCATTATAAGTAATGCCAGCTTCACTAGATGGAGCAGCAATATTTTCCATATATTGATGGGCAAATAATTTGTTGGCTTCGGTGGGAATTACATTGTATTTTTGAAGATATGAAGTATACTGTCCTTTAGCAATATAGCCTTGAGATAAAAAATCTGCTCCACCTTTAATGGCATTATAGGGACTATTCCAGCCCATTTTGACTGCATATTCTAAGCCACATTTAGTAGTACCACCAGAAGCTGTTGCACAACTATCATAAACACCAATATTATAAAAATTATAATAGCCTGTCCAGTCAGAATTGCCAGTATAAGCACCACTGTAAAGATTATATAAAGTAGTAGATGTTCCTAATTCTTGAAGCATACGAGATGCTAAAAAGACAGGATTAACATTAGTTGCTTTACCGGCTTCATTTATAGTATTTTCAAGATTTATTCCTTTATCAGCATGATAAGTATAAAATGATGCACTTTTTAAAATGTTGGCAATAGAACTTGGATAAGAACTTGCGATATTGTCATCATATTTTAAATATTCAAATTGAAATATATATTGTTCGGTAAAGAAATTGCGAGGATCCATATAAAAGGCAATAGCTTTTTGGGATGGAGCTTTCCAATTTGAATAACCATGGTTACAACTTTTATCGATGTATTCATTATTATTAGTTTGAACTAAATTAATACCACAAGCACTTTCTTTATCTACGGCACTCGCCCAATCAAGATTAGTTTTAATAGCTTTAAAAGTCCAAGTTGGATGTTTGGATTTTAAATTACATAATCCGGTCCAGTAACTAGCAGGAAAGCCTTCATTTTTAAGAGTTAATTCACAAGCATTAGTAGGTTCAGTTTTTTCTTCTTCTCCTTCTTCATAAATTCTTGCATAATCACTACAAACATAAGCACTTTTGCCATTATAATCAATTTCATACCAACCGGCATCACAACTACCATTTTTGGCTTCATCATTTACAATATTATCATTTTTTAAATTATATGAACTGCCAATTTTACCTAATTCTAATCTACTATAACTAGTACTAGGTCCACTTCTAATATTTACAGCATCTAATAATACAACATATTTTGAGGCGGCATAAACGGGTAAGGCATAATTAATTATTATCAAAAACATCAATATGTATAATAGTCTCTTTTTCATTCTAGCCTCCATTTAAATATTTATAATAATTATATAATATTTTTAGATAGAGCTCAATATATTTAAAAAATTTTTGTCGTAGATTGACAGTTCATGTAAAAAATAATTGAAACTGGTTATAATATATTATATAATATAAAATATAAGCATAAAGAATAGGGTTGAAATATGAAGGTATTATTTAATAAAATTAAAAAAGTAAATAAAATATTCTTATGTATATATACATTGGTATTAATTTTATATGCAGTATGTTATATATTCTTTTTAAAGAATTTAATAGGTATATCAGTAGAAACGGCGATTAGATTAATTGTTTCTTTTGGATTATTAATTTGGTTTATTATATATTTTTTATGGGGGTTAGTTAATTTAATACTTAAAAAACACGTTACTTTAGCAATAATTAGTGCTATAAGTATTATACTCAGTATGGGAATAGGCATTATTACTTATTATTTGGGGATGTTTAATTCTAATTTAGATAATATAGCAGAAAAAGAATATTTAATTTATAATTCTAATTTAGTAGTTTTAAAAGATAATAAAATAACTAAAGATAGTACTTTAGGAATTATAAGTAAATATGTTGATAATAATGAATATGATTTAGCACAAGAACTTATTAAACAGGAAAAATTAGAGAATAATAAATTAGTAACTTATAATGATTTTTATGAAATGATTAATGATTTATTAAATAAAAATATAGATGGGATATTTATTACTTCTAATAATTTGAAAATATTTAATGATGAAGAATTTAAAGGACTTAATGAGGCAGAAATAGTTTATACATATAGTAAAAAATTGAAAAATGAAGATACTGAGTTAGTAGGTAATAAAAGTTTAACAGAGCCTTTTACTATTCTTTTAATGGGAGTTGATAGTGAAGCTGATGGGTTAGATGCTAGTACTTCATTTAATGGCGATACTTTAATGTTAATTACTTTTAATCCTAATACTTTAAATGCTACTATGTTTTCAATTCCAAGAGATACTTATGTGCCAATTGCTTGTAATCATAATAGATACGCGAAGATTAATTCTTCAGCGGCTTATGGGACTAGTTGTGTTATTAATACCATAGAACAATTAACAGATATAGATATTGATTATTATGTTAAAATTAATTTTAAAGGAGTAGTAGATTTAGTTGAAGCTTTAGGGGGAATTACAGTAGATGTGGAAGTGCCAGATTATCAAACTTATTATAATACTTACAATGGTAAAGTTTGTGAGCAAAATTCTTTAAGACAATTTGGGGATAAACTAGTTTGTATGGATACTGGTGTGCAAAATTTAAATGGAGAACAAGCTTTGGCATATGCTAGATGCAGACATGGATATTTAATGAGTGATATAGCTAGAAATAAACATCAACAACAAATAATTGAAGCATTAGCTAAGAAAGCGGCAAGTCCAGATAATATCGGAAGATTAAAACAGATATTAGAAGCTGTAACTAATAATATCGACACTAATATGAAAAAAGAACAAATATTTACTTTTTATGATGTATTAAAAGATATGACAGTTAAAACTTTTAAAGATGGTAATTTCTTAACTATTGAAAAAACATATTTAGAATATTATAATTTACCGGTTAGAATGAGTAATAATGGACTTTTGTTATCAGCGATTGGTTATTATCCGGGATCACTTGAGGCAATAGTTAATTTAATGAAAGCAAATTTAGAGCTAGAAGAAAAAGAACTTATTAAAACTTTTAGTTTTGATGCAAATGAAAAATATACTAAAAAAGTTACCGGTCAGGGAATTACAACGGGAGATAAATTAATTACAATGCCTAATTTTGTGGGACTTCAGGTAAGTGAAGCCGAAACATGGGCTCTTAATAATAACATTGAATTAAGTGTAGAATATGCAACTCCTGATAGTGAATTTTATAATCAGGATATTCTTCCAGGAATGATTGCTAATCAAAGTGTTAATAATGGGGTACTTATTAACAATATAACAGAACTTACAGTTTATATTAATAGTACAAATTCTAATAATGAAGATAATCAAGATAACCAAAATAATGATAACGATGATAACATAGAAAGTAATACAGATAATAAGGAAGATAATAATCAACAAGATAATGATCCATTAGATACAATATTCCCAGGATTGGGTTATAATAATACTGATGGTAATGAAAATGCTAATCAAATAAATGACTAGCATTTTTTATTTTAATTTTAATATTTGTTTTTTACTTAATCCGGTAGCTTTTTCTATATCATCAACTGATATGTTTAAAGTTAATAAATTTTTAGCTATAGACAACTTTTCTTCTTCGGCTGTTTCAAATTTAACATCATCTATATAATTTTCTAATCCATGTTTGGCACTTTCTTCTAACCATTCTTTTACTACTCTAATTGAATTTTCCATCTTTTTATCTCCCTTCCCTATACTTTCTAATTCTTCAATACTTTCTGCATTAATCATTCTTAACCATTTAATAAATCTTTTTTCTTTATTCTTCTTTTTTGGTAATATATCATATCTTATTAAATATAATTCTAAGTCTCCTTCATCTATTACTTTCTCGGTTATCTCTTCTCTAAAACTATAACTATTTACTACTTGATTATTTATCCTTCTAAAATTTCCTTGCATAAAACTTATTCCTATTACTTTTTTTATCTTTTCATAGTTCTTTTCTCCAGGCTTTATTTGTTCAAAACTTAACTTATTTAAATAAGTTAAACTCTTTTTATATTCTCTTTTAGAAAAATTATTTTTATACATCTCTAAAGATATTATATAACCATTATCTAAAGTTACTATAATATCACCAAAGAAGGCTTTTACTTTTTCTTTATTAGGCAACATATAATCTTGAACTTTAATATTAGTTAAAGTAGCTTTATAATTTAATCCTACATATTTTAAAAATGAATTAATTAAATCTTGTAATAAATATTCATGAGAAAAAACATATTTAAATGTTAGATCATCTCTTAAGGTTTTAAATTTCATGGTACTTCCCCCTTAAGCCCATTGTAAACCTAAAAGTGGGTTTATGTCCAGAAAAACCGTTCGACAAATTCCGACATTTAATTTATTTATAATTTTAATATATTATATAATATATTTTTTGGTCAAGTAGTTTT
>CANPYU010000109.1 GCA_947588665.1 uncultured Bacilli bacterium
TTAGTAAGATTTGACATAGTAGAGAAAATAGAATATAATGAGAATGAACATAAATTTATCAGCCTATTAAGGTTAATAAATGGGAGCAACATCAATGATTTAAAGAATTATGCGAATGGAGATGAGATAATGGAAGATATAATAGATTATGTGTTTGAATGGAATAAAGAATCATCAAAAAATGGGTTAGAAAGACTAATAGAAGATAGAAGTTATGAAGCAGAATTAGCTGGCGAAAACAAAGGAATAACAAAAAGAAACTTTGAAATTGCCAAGAATATGTTAACTAAAAAAATGAACATTAATGATATTCACGAAATAACAGGTTTATCTAAAAAAGAAATATTAAATATAAAATAAATGCCCAAATATGAGCATTTATTATTTTGCTTCTATATCAAAATCAATTAATCTAATACCTAATTTTTTCTTTCTAATGTCTCTTTTAATATTTAGTTCCGCATTAATTAAATATTTAATATCGAATTTTTTATTAATAATAATTCCTAAAATCAAATGATAATAAGGTCCCTGCTTAATTAATGTTATATTTTTAATATCAATTTTACGATATCTATTAAATATTTTAATTATTTCATTTTCTATTTTCTCATTTCTAGTGCTAACCCCAATCAGCAACATTGTATTTTGAATAATTATTTTTATCGCCTGGTAAATAATTAATATTCCAATAAAAATACTTCCAATCATATCCGCATATTTAAAAAATTGACTAACCAAAATAACTAATAATAAAACACTTGAAGATATAACATCTATATAAGATTCCTTACTAGAAGTAATAAGTAAACTGCTATTAATTTTTTTACCAGCTTCTTGCAACATATTAGAACTATATAATTTAAGCCCAATCGCAACCAATATAAATAAAATAACTATTAAACTAGGTTTACTATAATAAATATTAAAACTCATAAATATAACAACAATACCTACTAGCATTATCAGAAAGCCCATAATCATCTGCATAATATATTCAAAATTACCATACCCTAAAGGATGCCTCTTATTTGGCCTTCTTTTTCCAATTCTTGCCCCAATTAAAGCAAGTATATCCGTAATAAAATCACTTACCGTATAAAACCCATCTGCCACCAAAGACACAAACCCAAATATATTTCCTCCAATAATTTTAATTAAAGCAACAAAAAAATTAATTATTGCACTAAAAATTATTGCTTTTTCTTCTACTTTAACTTTCATATTGTTCCTCTACTCTCTTCTAATATTTTAACACAAGATTAAATAATATTATATACTTATTTTTAAATTAAAAAATAAAAAAACTACTTGACCAAAAAATATTTCATAAATTATACTATGATTAAAGTTTAATACCCGAAAAGAATAAAAACTTTTTCTTTTCATAACCTCAAATTTATAATATAATATAAATAGAAAAAGGTGATATCATGAAATTATTTAATACTGAAACCCGAAAAATAGAAGAATTTATTCCATGGGAAGAAAACAAAGTTAGAATGTATACCTGTGGACCAACTGTCTATAGTTATGCTCATATAGGTAATTTACGTACCTACATAATGGAAGATGTTTTAGAAAAGACTTTACGTTTTTTAGGCTATGAAGTAACACGCGTTATGAATATAACTGATGTAGGCCATTTAAGCAGTGATGCTGATACTGGTGAAGATAAAATGGTTAAAAGTGCCAAGAAAGAAAATAAAACAGTTTTAGATATAGCAAAATTTTATACCGAAGCTTTTTTTAAAGATACTGAAAAATTAAATATTAAGTGTCCAGATATAGTAAGTCCTGCTACAGAAAATATTGATGAATACATAAAAATTATTTCTAAATTATTAGATACTGGTTATGCTTATAGTGCTGGTGGTAATATCTATTTTGATACTTCTAAACTAAGTAATTATTATCGTTTATCTAATCATGTAAAAGAAGATTTAATAAGCGGAGTAAGAGAAACTGTTGAAGAAGATACTAACAAAAAAAATAAAACTGACTTTGTTTTATGGTTTACGAAATCTAAATTTGACTCTCAAGATTTAAAATGGGATAGTCCTTTTGGCACTGGTTATCCCGGCTGGCATATTGAATGTTCTGGAATATCCCTAAAATATTTAGGACCTCACTTAGATATTCACTGTGGAGGAGTCGACAACATATTCCCTCATCACACGAATGAAATAGCCCAATCCGAAGCTTATACAGGTGAAGTTTGGTGCAAATATTGGGTTCATGGTGAACATTTAAATGATGCCTCTGGTAAAATGAGCAAATCTAAAGGCCAAACTTTAACTATTTCTTATCTTGAAGAAGAAGGTTTTAACCCTTTAAGTTATCGTTTTATGGTTTTAGGAAGTCATTATCGTAAGCAATTAACCTTTAGTTTTGATTCTCTAAAAGGTGCCGAAACTGCCTATAAAAAATTAAAAAATAAAGTTCTTAGTTTAAAAGACAATGAAGAAATAGTAAATAATATCAAAGAAGAATTTCTTAATAAATTTAAAGAATGTTTAAGTGATGATTTAAATACTGCTAATGCCTTAACTTTAATTTATGAAGTATTAAAAAGTGATACCAATGATACTACTAAAAAGAGTATTATAAAAGATTTTGATAAAGTATTATCTCTAGATTTAACTAAAGAAGAACAAAGAAAAATAGATGAAAATTACATAAAAGAAATGATTGCCCAAAGAAATAATGCTAAAAATAATAAAGACTATGCTACTGCTGATAAAATAAGAGACGAATTATTAAAAGAAGGCATTATCTTAAAAGACACTAAAGATGGTACTATTTATGATATAGCCTAACTAATAATTCTTAACTAAATTGTTAATAATGGATAAAGGTGGTGAAATAAAATGGAAATGTTTATTGAAATAGTATTTCTTCTAACTCTTCTTTTTATTGCTATTTCTTATATAGGAATAAGTATCTTATATAAAAATTTAAAAGATGAACCTAATAAAAGTAAATTATCAGGCTTTGAAATAGCTAAAATTACTTCAAATAAATTAAATCCTGAAGAACCCCACATTATTAAGAAAAAAGGTCGTTTTTTAGACCATTACAATTATGAGAGAAATGTTATTAAGTTATCTAGCGAAGTATTTGATGGCACTGACATTTATGCGGGTATCATCGCGTACACGGTGGCCCTAGAAACTGACCCTAAACGTAAAAAAACTCCAATTGGACACAAAATCTCATCTTTTCTTGTTATAGCGTCTTATCTCATGATTACAATTGGTGCTTTTGTTAATAACTCGAATGTTATTCACTTTGGTTTTATCCTCTTTATTTTAGCTTTTGCTACAGAAATGTACATAATTAGTATTAATGGTAATACTTTAGAGGAAATAGCCCAAAATTATGAAATAGCTAAAAAAGAAAAATTAATATTACCTTTTGAAGATAATAAAAATAATCTTATCTTAATAGGCTTAATTAATATAGCAACCCTACCCTATAATTTTATCAATTATTTTAGATAACCCTATAAATAGTGCTTTTCTATAAGCATTATTTTTTTAATATAAATCATTTATCCCTGTAAAAAGCTTTATCTTCCCCTTATAATTTGATATAATTAAAGAAATAATTAAAAAGAAGGTAACATAATGAAACACATCTCAAAAAAAACATTAATTGGTATAATTATTTTAATTATGCCAATCATAGATATTCTAAATACTATCACGGGTTTAAGTTTATCTCTTGTTTTTAGAGGCTTATTTTTAATATTAATTTTATATCTATTTGTATTTAAAACTAAAAGTAAATATAAAAAAATATCTTATCTAGGCTTATTAATTATAAGCTCATTTTCAGGTCTATATTTATTCCATTATTTAACATTAAATGGCACGTATGAAATAATTGAAGAAATAACTACTTTAGTTAAATTTATCTATCTTCCCGTGTTAACTATAAGTTTAATAAATATTTATGATGAAGAAAATTTAAATATTAGCAAAACTATGACCCGTCTTGCTCTAATTTATATTATTTTAATAATCATTCCAACAGTTTTAGGCTTTTCTTTACCAAGCTATGAATATGGCAAAAAAGGTTACAGTGGGCTCTTTTATTCTCCTAATGAATTAGGAAGCGTTTTAGCTATATTAACTCCTTATATTATTTTAAATATTCAAAATAAAGAACATAAAATTCTAAATATAATAATAGCTATTTTGTATATAATAACTTGTTTTATATTAGGAACCAAAGCC
>CANPYU010000110.1 GCA_947588665.1 uncultured Bacilli bacterium
CGTTCGACAAATTCCGACATTTAATTTATTTATAATTTTAATATATTATATAATATATTTTTTGGTCAAGTAGTTTTTTTAACTACTAACATTTTCTTGAATTATATTTTTAATTTCTTCATTTACTATTTGTTGTTCATGATTAACACTATTAATCTTTAGTATTGGAGTTATCTCTATTCTTAAATATTTTGCTTCATTAAGTAAATAATATACTTCATCTATCGCATCTAGTATTAATACTTCCCCTTTACTTTCTTCACTGCTTTTATAAATACTAGTATTATTCTGATCTAGTATATCTACAATCGGAATATTTTCTACTAATTTATCGCTTATAATATCACCGTTATTATTTAAAACTTTTACATTTATATCAACATAATCATACATATCCTCATATTTATAATTATTAAATTCTTCAATTTTAGATACATTTAAATATAATAAATTATTCTTAACTTCATTTATATCAAAATCACATACTTTTAACTTATCCAAATAAAATGCTGCATCTTTAACAATTCTATTATTTTCTTTAACACAATATTTAACATTATAACTAATTAATTCATTCTTACTTTGAAGCATTTTCCCAACTAGTGATTTAGGCATTTTCGTAATTCCTATAACTTGATCAGTTACTTCTTCTCCTTCATCTAAAGATCTTTTAGCATATATTACTTCTACATATTCTTCTTTTTCTTGCACATTCTCTTGATAATTAATATTATATCCTAAGTATCCAAATCCTCCCGCTACTAAAATGATTCCCACAATATAAATTATAATATATACTTTATTATTCATCTAAACATCCCTTAGCTTCTAATATTTCTTTTAATTTATTATCTATTATATTACTTATCTTTACATGAGAAACATTTAAAGTAAACTCTCCCCCTAAACTCTGTGCATTCTTAATTAAACAATCATATTCTTTAGGAATAGCTAAAACAATCTTATTTTCATTTACTCTTCTAACTTTTAACCCCTCAATTATTTTATCAAAAATTAACTTCCCATCATCTACTAAACTAAGATATAAATCAACATAATTATCTTTCTTAAATCCATAATTATTATTATCTAGTTCTATTTCATTTAAATTTTCTTCTAATGAATCAGTATTATTACTATTACATAAAACAAGTTCCTCTTTATATATAAAAGTATCTTTAATTAAATTACTATTTACACATAACCCACTTTGATATTCCTCTTTTGTAATCATACTATCTTTATATATATCTTTTGGTATTTTTTTAAATATAACATCTTCATCACTTAAAACTGTATTAATATCCATATTATTTTTAGCATATACTACTTCTATTTCATCTGTAACTACAATTTTCTTACTTTCTATATAAGTTCGATAAAATCCCCCTAAAAGATATGCCAATTCTCCCACTAAAATAGCTCCAATAATACCTCCAACTAACATAACATAATTAATATGTATAGTTTTTACTTCTACTAACAAATACCCACAATTTAAACAATTTTTAAGTCCATTCTTATTGTTAAATCCACAATTAGGACATACCATACTATTTTCTCCTTTTTTCTTCTTTCTCTTTATTTATCTCCTCATTTATAGCTTTTGCAAAATTAAATAAATTAAAATATAACTTAGCTAAATCTTCATCTTCACATTCTAAATATTTCTTATGATATACTTTAGCTTGTTCATTATATGCTAAAGTAAGATCACTAATAATCTCCTTAATATCTACCTTTATATTTAATTCCTTAATTCTATTTTTAATAATCTCTATATAATATTGAAACATTTCATAATTAGAATAAATAGTATTAGATAAAAGCATAATATAACCTGCTAAAGATTCTATCTTATCTTGAGAATCTTTAAGTTTCCAAATATCTAAACTTTTAAATAGTTCCTCATAATTATTTTTATTATATATAAGATAATAATGATCTAATACTACTTTAGCACTTGTCCCATCATTAAAAAATACTTTCTTATCTATACAAGATTCTGTATTATACCCAATTTCATCTAACCATTGAGCGAGTCTAGTACCTTCTTTTCTTGCCCCTTTAACTGGCCATTCTCTAAATGTAACACAATAATCTTTAATAGCTAAAACATTATCTAAGATCTTATTTCTTTTTACATCTGAAACATAATATTTGTTATATAATTTATTTAATATCACATATAAAGGAGTTCCATCTTCATCACATAATTCTGGATAAAATTTAATATTCGGATTATATTTAGCTTTATTTAACCATTTAGCATAATGATCACTTGCAATATCTAAATCACTTTTAGCTTCATAAATATGTCTAGGCCAAATCTTATTTTTTTCACAAAATTCAATTATTTCTTTTAACATCTTAGTCATATATCTCTCAAAAGAAATATTATTTTTCCCATATTCTAAATATAAATCATCAATTATATATTTAATAGGCATATCTTTATATTTAATATTATCATACTTAAAAGGCTCTTTATCACTAAGATAATGACTATTTCTAATCCACAAACTAAGGCTATTAGATAATGCCTCTTCTTCATTAGCCGCCTTTCGATATGTCTTAACCCAATGTCCATATTTTTTACAAAAATTAGTTAATTGTTCAATCCTACCATCCATATATAAACACCAATCTAATTTTACCATAAAAAAAACGATATTTAAAGATTATATAATAAAAAAATTAAGAACTCTATTCTAAAAATTTTACATTTATTTTTAATCATAAAACTCTTTAAAATATTTTTGTGCTTTACAAATTTCTTTTTTTCTTAAATCGCCCTCTAAAGTAATTAAATAACAAGCATAACCACTAAGTTTATAATCAACAATCATTCTATAACCATGATTATTTGTATAAGCCTGTCTAAAATAATTGCTAAAATGTTTTTCAGCATTAAAACATTTAGTCTTAGCTCTTAAAACTAACTTATGAAAATTTCGCCATTCTTTGTATCCACACATAACCATTAAATCACGAGCATACCAAAAAAAGCAACCATTACCCTCATGTTTATATTTCTCATATTCTTTCATATACTTCCCCCATTCACACCCAATATAACAATTAGTTGCATTTTGGTCAAGGGAAGTACAGCTTAACTAATTTTTCTAACAATTTTATATCAACTTTTTCTTGCTTTTTATCAATTTATAGCATATAATAATATTAAATCAAAGAATTAACTTTGTGAATAGATTTATCTATTCCGAGTCTCCTATATCCTATATGGCTAGGTCGGACTCGACCCAAGTTTGGTGCCAAACACCGCTTAAAGAAAGTAACCACTAGTTACTTTTTTTAATTACATTCTTTTTCTATCTAATTTTTTAATAATACTTTTAAATTCTTCACTTAAAAAGAAAGATTTTGGTAATTTATCCCCAAAATAATAATTTTTATCTATAAATATAGATTTATATTTACATCTATATCTAATGAAAAATAATATATAGCATTAAATATCAATTTTCTTTTATCTAAACTTGTATTTTTGTATTCTCCCCTATTAGTTATTAAATTAGCGGTATGTATCATATCTAAATAACCTATTCTATTTAATCTTTCATTTAAAGCTTTTATAGAAGATTTAATACTCTTTCTTTTTTCATGAAACACAAAAGAGACTCCATACACCAATGAAGAATTTTTACTAAAACCAAAATCGCCTGTTTCATCCACAAATACATTCAACTTCATAAAGCCCCCTGATAAGTAAATTTTAATACACAATCTACTATCAAGTAAAGAAAAACCGTTCGACAAATTCCGACATTTATTTTTTATATTAGTAGTATTTATAAACTTCTTCTTAAAAATTCTCTTTTTTCTTTTAACTAAAAATTTTACTATAATCTTAATATATCAAAATCACAATTTCTTTATTGCTTTAGCTTTTTAACAATACTCCATCAAATTTTGAAAGTAATATAAAAAAGCTCCCATTCGATTTCAATGAGAACTAATTTTACTCACAGATAAATTTAAAGAAGTTCAACCTTAATTAGAGTATAATTTTACTTACATTTACTACTGTTTTATTTTAACTTACCATCCTACATTACTTAAAAGTGTACTTTCCTTTTGACCAACTAACTTGGTACAAATGGACTATTTTTTGTGCCCTCACCTGAAAAATTTGTATCAGCAGAGAGATTTATTACTGGACGAACACCGATGGTCATGTTGTCCACGTTATAGCTTGCAAGGGAGC
>CANPYU010000111.1 GCA_947588665.1 uncultured Bacilli bacterium
CCTGATGGCCTAACAGAGGAAGAAGAAGCAAACTATAAAGCGTATTATACTTATTTTAGGATCTATGTAACTAATGTAACAGAAAATTTATATATCGAGGTAACAAACTCTCTAACCGGAGAGGTTAAAAGATATGAATATAGTGATAGTAAAGATGGAATTATTACAATTGATTCAAAAAATATTTTGCAAATTGCTAAATACACCATTACAGTATATAGTTCAAGTAAAACCAATTGTGTAGGTACTAAACTAAACACTTTGTATGTTACTTTACCAAGATATAATGAGCTTAGTGAATACGAAGTTTGTAGCGGAGCTGAAGATTTTTATTTATGTCATCCTTATTTGTCAGTATCATCGGTAAGCTTTGATACATTTATAAAACAACTAGAACGGTATAAAGCTGGAAAAATAGATGAAGAAGGGGAAGAAGTTCCAAATAATAAAGAAGAAAATAAAAGTTTTGGTGAATTTATAAAAGAAAATAAAGGGGTAATAATAATTGTTACAATTTGTATTGTAGCTATAGGGGGATTAGTAACTGTGATAATAGTTAGAAAACAAAGGAGTAAGATAGTATGAAAAAATTACTAAAATTAATGAGTTTAGCTGTTATTACATTAACAAGTAGTTTTATTTGGTTAGACAATAGTTATGCTAAATGTAGTATTTCAACTGATTACATATGTAGAGAAACATCAAAATTTGGCGATGTAACAGTTAATTTTGGAGGAACAGATACTGAAAATTATAAAGCAGGTGTATCCTCAACCATAACAAAGCAAAATGCCTTAGGCGAAAATAACTCTCATAAAGTAAAATTAAGTAAGCTTGGTATAGGAATAGGTTCTAGCGGATCTGATCCCAACCTTTATATCCAATTAACTACGGGTGGCATACCTTTATATTGTTTAGACGCTGATGCAGTTGGTAATAATAACCTTTATGCCAGAAGATTTTTAACTTATAATATTGTAAATGAAACATTAAAACGTTATGATGCTGCGATATTGAGTATTTTAGAAAATGGTGAACAAAATAACCAAAAAGTGGAAAGTATTTCTAATGAGTATTGGTCAACAAGTATTGCTATAAGAGTTATTACATCTTTATTTGGTTTTAATAAAACATTTTCATCAGATTTAAGTAAAGCATATTTTGGTGAAGCTTATTTATGGCTAGGAAGAGATGAAGAAAAAGGCTTAATTAATAAAATTAAAAATGCTGGAGTTGACTCCTTAGTTTGTTATGATAAAAATGATTCTAAATGTGTAAGCTCACAATATACTTTAGACAAATATAGTAAAAACAAGTTCTATGTTAAAGAAGAAAATACAACAGGCGAAAACATTTTAAATAGAGCCCACGAATTATTTTTAATAGGCTTAACTGCTGCTGCTAATTATCAAGATTCAGCAGAACCAGCAACTATAGTCCAATCAGCGAAACCTAAAGTTATTAATAGTGAAAGTATTTCTGATAATGTTGGATCTTTAGTTTCTAAAGATATAGAATATACATTAACATTAAAGAATTTTTCAAATGATTATAAATCATCATTCATTATAAATAGTTTAAAATACAATAGTGGTGCTGCTGCTGTTGGAGCTACTCAAGAACCTGTAATATCAAAATTAAATATTAAACTTAGTGATGGTAAGAGTACTGATATTACATCCAATAGTAATAGTGATTATAATGCTACTTATTTTAACAAAAATTTATTAGATAGAATGGTAATTGAAGGCGATGTTACTATAACTATAGTAATTCACTTTGAAGGTTACGAAAAATTAAATGATGTAAATGACAAATCTCATCCAGTTTTAGATTGTATGCTTCAACCAATGAGTTTTACATTAGATTACACTTATGGTGATACTTCCCTTTCAGATAATAGTTGGTTAAACAAAGATAAAGTTGGAATTATTTGGTCATCTACAGAACAATGTGGTGATAAAACTGAATGTGCAACATCACAGTATCAAAGATTCGTTTCTTTTGATAAAGCAACTGATGTAAATACTAGCTCCTCAACTGAACCACAAAAGAAAAATGATAAAATTGAAGATACTGTAGAATTAACACCAAAATGCGATAATAAATGCGATGCTTTAGAAGATGCATGTAATGCCGCTAATCAAGATCCAAATGATCCTTCATGTCAAGAATATTATACAAAATGTGATCAATGTGATTATTTAGAAAAAGTATGTTTAAATGATCCTAAAAATAATGCTGGCTTTTGTGATAAATATGCAGAACAATGCGATAATTCATGTGATGTTTTAAGAGATGCTTGTGACAAAAGCAATGATATGAATAGCCCAGTATGTGACGTTTACATTAAACAGTGCGATAATTCATGTGATTTATTGGAAGATAAGTGTGTTGCATCAGGTGATCCTGATAGTCAAGAATGTAAAGTTTATGAAAAAAATTGCGATAATTCATGTGATGTTTTAAAAAATGATTGTGATAAAGATCCAAATAGTAAAGCTTGTGACATTTATAAAGAAAACTGTCAAGATTCATGTGATGTATTAAAAGATGCCTGTGATAAAGACCCAAATAGTCAAGCTTGTAAAGACTATAACAATAATTGTGCAAGTAGCTGTGGAACAACTATAGATTCACTTGATTGTTGCTCCGTAGTAGGTGGGCAAGATTTATTAGAGGTTTCAGATAATGATGATCATCCAGTAAATATTGACGGACCAGACCCATACGCTTGTTTCGTTACAGATATAGCAACTCAAAAACAAAATAGTACATACATAGCTGAATCATATAAACAAAAGGGTTACAGTAATGTTGCTGGTGTCAAAGATGACAGTGGTAATAGTTATACATTAACTCAAAACAAATATTGTGTTGTATCATGTAAAGAAGATTATGCTTTAACAATGCCAACTGCTAAACAAGTAAATGCAGGTAGATATTTTACCTTCAAAGCTACAGTTAATGGCACTAAGTCATGTTATACAAATGAAATTGATATAGACCAATATAATACTGATATGGAAGAGATAACTAAAGATTTAGTTAATGCCTATAATGAATACATGAAATATAAACAAGCTATTCCTGAATTAACGATAAAAGAAGATAAATACACAAAATATAGTAGTTCATGTGAAGATTGGGGCTGTCAAAAAGAATCATCAGGTTATGATGGCGTTGATGAGTTAGGAATTCCATACGACTATTTAACGTACACTTATGAAATAAAAGATGGATTATTTAATATTTCCGAGGTTAATTATGCAACTAGATTTTATCATTGGACTGATGATACAACAGATGGCGGTGAACCAGATGGTTGTGATTATTGTGGAACTCGTACAGAATATGAAGATGATCAGGAATATGAAATAGACACGTATAGAGGTGATGGAAAAGGCCGGGAAGGAGACATCAATCTTGTTAGATCAGCATTAGAAGATTTAGAAGAAGAATGGAAAGCTAAATATGAGGAACTATTAGAATTAATGGTAAATTTAAGAAAACAATATCAAGATTGTAGTAATGATAGTTGGTTAAGTACTATGAATTATAAACCTACCGTTTATTATGATTATGCTGAAGAAACTTATATGGATATGATTAATAAGTATAGAACAAATAACATGGATCAAAAAATTGATAGTACTGTCTCATATGATAATAATAAATGCTTTTATGATAGTAGCTCTTCATCTATTTATAGCGATTTAGAAAATTGTTCTGGAAGAACAAGCATTAAAACAAGTAATGTTGGAACTATTGATTTTAACACTGATGTTGTAGCTAACACTGGTATAGTACATATTGCTTTACCAAATGTAGATTATGCTAGAAAAACTTCCAAGGTAGTAGCAAATTATAAGCCTAAAACTTTATTCTATAATGTATATCCATCTGGTCAAATAGAATTAGCTGAAAACCATCAAAATGAAACAGAAGCTAATAAAAATGGAGTTGTATTAGAAAATAAATTACCAGTGTCTTTAAATAGACCAAGAGGTATTTATAAGTATACTGTTAACATAACTAATTTAGGTGAATTTTATACTAATAATTGTGTAACAGGTAACTGTAAATCTGGACGTTTAATAGGAGATCGGAATGCTGTTATCAATTCTAAAAAATATAATAAATCAGTGGATGGAAACGTTTTAGAATATGCTTGTGCTTACTTAGTAAATATTAAAAATACTGACGGTTGGG
>CANPYU010000112.1 GCA_947588665.1 uncultured Bacilli bacterium
TGCTTTTATTTTTATTTTAAATAAACTATAAAAAAATGGCAAAATAAAATATCTTTTCATAAATAGAAAAGTATGCTATAATTTTCAATAGAAAATAGGTGAGTAAATATGAATGAGTTTGACTATGAAAATGAAATTATTGAAGTTGAAAGTGATAAGGCAAAAAAAGAAGAAGCTAATATTGAAATTTTAGATGATATAAAAAAAGAAGAGAAAAAACCGAAAAAAAATAAAAAATCAATAAAAGATAAATGGGATGAACTTACGAAAAAACAAAAAACTATTATTATAGTTGTAAGTGTTTTAGTTATTTTACTTATTATTGGATTAATTTTATATTTTACAGTATTTAAAAAAGATAAAAAAGATGAATTACCAAAAGATGATGAAGTAGTAATTGAAAAAGATAATTATCGTTATGAAGATGGTAAATTAATTTTCTTAAATAAAAGTGAAAAAGAGATTGGCACTTATGAATGCAAAAATAAAGATAGTGAAAAGTGCATGGTTGCTAAACTTGATTATTCTAGTGATTCTTTTGAAAGAATATTATCTGTTGATGAAAATGATAAAGAAATTGAAAAAACTAGTCAAATATATTACGATAATTTTGTTTTTGTCAAAGATGGTGATGATTTATTCATCTATGATATGGATAAGAAAGAAAGTAATTTAAAATTAAAGACAATTAAATCATATGGTTCTGATAATTTAGTAGTAGTAGAAGATGATACAAGTAAATTTGGCTTATTAGAAATAACAAATAATAGTTTTGATTATTTAATAAAACCTACTTATGATAATTTAGGTATTATCAATACTGAATTTACTTATTTACTTGCTAAAGATAAAGATAAAAATTATATAATAGATAAAGATAATAAAAAATTAAGTAGTGGTTTTAGTTCTAATATAGCAAGTGTTAGTAAAAATTATGTAGTTGTAGTAAGTAATAATTCATATAGTCTATATGATTTTAATAATAAAGAATTATTATCTGGTTATGATTATATTGCTTTACATAATGGGGTAATATCATTAGTTAATGCTAAAAAATTATATTTAATGGATACAGAACTTAATAAATTATATGAAGAAGGTATTAAACTTGAAAATACTGATTATGTAAAAAAGTATGTTTATGATAAAGATAATCGTTTAGTTGAAACAAAGAAAGCTTATGAAGTTACAACAACTGCTGATACCGTAACAGTAACTATTGGTGAAAAAAGTCAAAATATTAATATAATTGAAGGAAAAGTAAGTAGTTCTTTAAAATTTATTAGTTATTTTGATGGTAAAATATATTTCTATCGTGATGAAGAGAAAAAAGATTTATTAGGTACTTATACTTGTACTAATAAAAATAGTTTAACTGATAAGGATCCTAATTTAAATAAATGTCATATTTATACAGATGGTGAAAATACAAGTGGCATTTATAATAATGAATATGTCTTTATTTATGATAATTATACCGCTAATGATGGTAAAATATATTTATATGATTTAAAAACTAGTAAAACTAAAGGAACATATAGTAAAATTGAATTTATAGATAATATTGCTTTAAATAATGAAGTTAAACAAGTATTTACTGATTCATTATTAGTTAAAGCAGTATCTGCAACAGGAAGTAATAAAGGTAATTTAGGAGTTATTGAAATATCTAGTGAAAAAGCTAGTGGTAAAGTAGAATTTAAATATAAAAGTATTGAAAAATCTAATAATTATTATTTACTTATTAATGTAGATAATTCATATAGTTTATATGATAATAAATTTAATAAATTAAGTAATGAATTTGATTATTTAAAAACTTTTGAGAATTATTATGTTGGTATTAATAATAAAAAATTAGATGTTTATAGATATAGTGATAATGGTCGTGGAATATTAGGTAATAATGCTTTATCTGTTTCTAATAATGAATTTCAATTTACTGATACAGTTAATGGTTTTACTATTACAGTAAATGGTGAAACACATAAATATGATAAAGATGGAGTAGAAATTAAAGAAACAGTAAGTGATCCAGGAGTAGGACCAGCAGAGGATAATAATACTGATGAAGGATAAAAAGCCAGTTATAATTACTATTGTTGTCCTTCTTTTGATATTTACTCCTTTGACTGTTATAAGTGCTTTTGTAAGGGTTGGCAAAAATCCATTGGATGAAAATCCAGGACATGATTTTTACTATGAAAATAAATTATGGTTTTATAATGAAAATAATGAATTATTAAGTAATTATGAATGTCGAACAGTTAAGTGTGATTTAGCTACTACTAGTATTACTGATGGAGAATATGGTATCAATTATTATAAAGATGGTAAGTTAGAAAAAGTTTTAAATAATAATAAGTTTACTTTTATTAAAGATGGGGCACTAACTTATTTATATAATGTTACAAGTGGAACGGTTTTAAAGAAATATTTACAAGTAAAGAATTATAATACTAAATTGGAAGATGATATCTATATAATTCAAAATGAAGACAAATTATGGGGCGCTTTAAGTATAGGAGAAGTTTTAAGCGCTGTAATTCCTTTTGAATATGATTTTATTAGTATTTTAAATAATGATGTAACAAGTGAATACTTAAAAATAAATAATTTTATAGTTTTTAAGGATAATAAATGGTATTTAATAGATAAAAATAATTCTGTTATTAGTAGTTATTATAATGAACCAATCATTGATTATAATAATAACTATATTATTACTAAAAATAATAGTAAATTAAGAGTATTTAATTATCAAGGAACAGAATATTTAAATAATTATAATATTAGTGATTATGCTTTTTATAATAATTATTTTGGAGCAGTTATTAATAATAATATTTATATTTATAGTGATTTAAATAGTAATTATATAAAAAGTTTATCTGTTACTAATAATGGTAAATTGAAAATAGAAAGTACTGATAATCAAATAGCAATAAAAATAGGTGATAATATTATTGACTACTTGAATATCTATTAGATATTTGTTAAAATAGTTTAAGAATTTATATGTTGATGCAAGAGGGATATATTAAAGTATTAAAAAGAGAGTTAGTGGTTGGTGTAAACTAATATAAGAAATAATATATTTGTTGCTTGGGGAGTATAAAAGCAGAAATGCGTTATAATTTATAAGTTAAAATAAAGGTGGTACCGTGAGATATTCTCACCCTTTGGTAGCCATCTTTTTTATTTGAAAGTGAGGTAAATATGGATTATGCAATAAAGGCATTCGAAAAATATATTGAACCATTTGATAAAAATAATCTCAATATTAATTCTAAAATAGAACATACTTTTAGAGTTGTTGAACTTGCTAAAGAATTAGCCAAAAGATTAAATTTAAATAAGGCAGATACTGAACTTTTAATGATTATTGCTTTATTGCATGATATTGGTCGTTTTTATCAATTAAAATTACATAATAGTTTTTCTGATTTTTTATTTGATCATGCTACTTATGGTGTTAAATATTTATTTGATGAAGGACATATAAAAGATTTTGTAATTGCAAGAGATAATGATGAAATAATAAAAAATGCCATATATTATCATAATCGTTATACAACAGATATTCCTAAATTTGATAAAAGAAATAAAATGTTTATTGATTTAATTAGAGATTTAGATAAAATGGATATTTATTATGTGGTTTATTTAAAAGATCAACCAGTATTTTCAAAGAATGAAATTAGTTCTAGTTATTTAGAAGATATTTTAAATAAAAAATTAGTAAGAAAAATTAGTGAGGAAAAGAAAAGTGATAATTTCATTATTTTATGCGGTTATATTTATGATTTTAATTATCAAGATAGTGTTAAGTTATTAAAAGAAAAGAAATATTTAGATTTATTCTTTTCGAAAGTTAAAATATTAGATAATGAAGATTTATTTCTAAAAATAAAACAAAATGTTTATAATGAAATGGAAAGAATATTAGAAAGTTAGGTGTAATATAAAATGTTAGATACAAAATATAATCATGAATTAATTGAGAATAATAGATATGAAAGTTGGCTAAATCATCATTATTTTGAATGTGGTGATACTTCAAAAAAGCCATATTCAATAGTTATACCACCTCCTAATGTAACGGGAAAATTACATTTAGGTCATGCTTGGGATACAGCTCTTCAAGATATTATAATTCGTTTTAAAAGAATGCAAGGATTTGATTGCTTGTGGCT
>CANPYU010000113.1 GCA_947588665.1 uncultured Bacilli bacterium
GATGTAACGTTTTAGCAACCTTTTTAGATAAGAATTCTAGATTGTCTTTGGCTATTTCTATTTTAATTTGTCTTAATCTTAACATTTTTACTTGCTTCCTCTCCGGCAGTTAAACCAGTTATCCAGGCAATACCTAAATTATAACCACCACATTCGCCGGTAATATCTAATAATTCTCCTACTATATATAAATTTTTGATTATTTTACTTTCTAAAGTTTTCATGTTTACTTCAGTTAAAGGCACTCCACCTAAACATACTTGAGATTTATCAAAGCCTAAAGTAGAAGTAACTTTAAAGGGGAAGCTTTTTAATAAATCTACTATTTTATCTTGAGGAGCATTCTTCCAAGCAATGTCTGGTTCTACTTTGGCTAATTTTAAAATAAAATTTACTAATTTGGAATTTAAAAAACCTGATAATATTGCTTTTAAATTATAACCATTTAATTCTTTACTTTTATTGGTAAGCCATAGTTTAAAATCTTCTTTAGTTTTAGAATGCCAGGGAACTAAATTAATATATATTATTTCTTCACAATTATTATTAAGACCTTTAGCAACTAAACCACTTAAATTAAAAGTACATATCCCACTTATACCATAGTCGGTAAATTGAATTTCACCTGTTTCGGTGCGGATAATCTTACCATTTTCTTTTAATGTTAAGATGACATTACTACGAACTCCAGCCCATAATTTATAATAAGAATCTTGGCCTTTTAATTGAACTAATGAAGGCAAAATGGGAGTTAGAGTATGGCCTAGAGATTTTATTAATTCATAACTGTTCCCATCAGAACCAGTTTTAGGAAAAGCTTTACTTCCACCGGCTAAAATGAGTTTATCGCCTTCATAAATATTATTTTCGGTATATACTTTAAAATTATTGGTGGCTATAATTTGGGTAACATATTCATTTAGTTTAATAGTGACACCTAATGATGTTAATTTATTTTCTAAGGCCGTTAAAATAGTAGTTGCTTCTTTAGAAAATGGGTAATAGTAACCTTGAATATTTTTTTCAATAATGCCTAAACTATGAAAAAATGGTAATATTTCATCTTTTTTAGATTGCCATAATTCTTTAAATAACTCTATATTTTCTGATTGATATTTAGTTATGTCTTGATTTTCATTCCAAAAATTACAACGACCATTTCCCGTTAATAACAACTTTTTACCCAATTTATTATTTCTTTCTAGTAATGTTACTTGGGCACCATTTGAGGCAGCTTTAATCGCGGCAGTTAAGCCTGATGGACCTCCACCAATAATGATAATATGCATATTTTTCACCACTTATTTCTTATTAGATTTTATCATACAAACATATGTTAGTCAAATATAATAACTAAAAATATAGTGCAAACGGCTATATTAAGTTAAGGTCGTAATCCAGAAGCTCCCTGTAAAGTGATAGTCTCCCCACTTATATAAGAGGCCGCATCACTAGCTAAGAAAAGACAAACACCACCAATATCTTTTTTAGCATCACCAAATCTATTCATAGGAATTCCTTGAAGCGTTTTATTGTATGCTTCAGGATATTCTTCTTTCCATTTTTTTAATTGTTCAGTCATAACTAAAGGACAAATGCAATTAACATTGATATTTACAGGTCCCCATTCGGTTGCGGCAACACGACTAAGACCTCTGATACCTTCTTTGGCAGCAGCATAACTAGATTCGGCAATACGTCCAAAAAGACCGGCGCCACTTGCTAAATTAATAACAGAGCCCTCCGTTTCCTTTAAATAAGGATAACATTCGCGCATATAATGAAAAGTGCCATATAACCCCGAATCAATTGCTAGAGCAAAATCTTCATCAGTGTGTTCAATTAACATTTTACCAGATTTAGATGCTTGAGCATTATTAATTAAAACATCTATTCTTTTAAATTTCGCAATAGTTTTATCTATTACTTTTTTAACATCATTTTCATTTTTACCATCGGCAACTATACTTAAAACTTCTGCTTGATAATTTTTTTCTAATTCTTTTTTAGCTTCTAATAAAGTTTTTTCAGTACGACCGGTTATAACAATATTATAACCAGCTTCCGCGAAAGCCTCAGCTATCCCAAAACCTATTCCTTTTCCACCACCAGTAATTATAACAACTTTTTTCATAATTTCATTCCTTTCCTATTTATTTAAGATTCTAAAATATATTATAATATAAAAATAAATTTAAAAAAAGATACTATTTAGTTTTTAGTACCTTTATTTAATTTTAAACCTGGTATAGATCCTCGAAAATTGATGTTGGATGTTACAATTTGCTTGCTTAATTCTTCTTTTGTTAATAATTTTATTTCTTTACTATTAGGAGATACAAAATAATAATGTATATCATTATCAGGTAAATAAACTGCAATACATAAAAAATTTTGAGATTCTTTATCATTATTTATATATCCATTTATAAGATGTATTTTACGTGATTCTTCTTTTAAAAGATTAATTAGACATTGAGAATAAAAACGATGAAATTCAATATAGCCTTTAGTTAATTTATAATAATCTAAATTTTGTAAAATAAAAGATACTTTATCTTCAGTGGTAGAAAAATAAGAAAGATTATATTTAATTAAATCTAAATATTCATCGTAATAATATTCTTGATCGCTAATATACCCAATTTTTTTATCTATTTGTTCTAATTCATTTTTAGTTAAATCACTTATAAATAATTTAGTTCGACATTTAAATTGAATCCGTTCTAAATCTTCTTCTAAATCTAAATATATCGTTTCATTATTAGATAATTTAACAATATTATAAGTATGTTTAATTCTTTTTTCAGGATCTTCATAACCCATTTCATTTTTAATACCTAATTCTTTTAATATATATCGTAATATATATGATAAAGAGCGACAAATGATAGTTCTTTTTTCTAAATATTCATTTAGTTTTTCTATACTTGGAGAACAGCTTTTATATATATTATAACGAGTTTTGCTATTGCCAAAAGAAAAATTACTGTCAAAATAAAACATACTCCCCAATTTTAGATAAACATATCTTACTATTTCTATTTCTTCTAAATCTTTAGTTTTTTCTTTGATTTCGTTAATCAATTCATTAATTTGCATTTTTTCCCCCTTAAAAAAGACTAATTACTAGTCTTAATATATTATAATATAGCAAAAATTATGCTGTTTTACTAACTTGATATACTTCTACTTCTACTGGTGTTTCTTGGCCAAATAAATCAATTAAAACGTTTAGACGATTATTTTCTAAATCAATATTATCAATTTTACCTGTCATACCTTTAAATGGTCCATCAACAATGTTAACTTTATCACCAACAGCCATTTCAGATTCGATATTAACACGACTCATACCCATGTTAGCTAAAATTTTATCTATTTCTTGTGGTAATAAAGGTGTTGGTTTAGCTCCTTTTCCAGATGAACCAATAAAACCTGTTACACCGGGAGTATTACGAACTATATACCATGCTTCATCACTCATAACCATTTCTACTAAAACATAGCCGGGAAACATTTTTTTGACTTTTTCTTTTTTGACTCCGTCTTTTACTTCTACTTCTGTTGTTTCTGGAATAATGATTCGATGGATATAATCTTGCATTCCCATAGATTCGGCTTTTGCTTCTAGTTTTTCTTTAACTTTAGCTTCATGCCCAGAATAGGTATTAACAACATACCATTCTTTTTCCATTAATTAAACGCCCCCTTTATAGCCGACATAGCCATACTTAAAAGAATAAAGAATACTACTAAAACTACAATAAAAACGATTGTTGCTACAGTGTATTTTAAAACTTCTTTTTTGCTTGGCCATTTTACTTTAGATAATTCATTTCTTACTCCTACAAAATAATTTTCTTTAGGAGCTTTATCTTTTTTTGCTTTCTTTTCTTTTTTTACCTTTTTATTAACTTTCTCTTTTACTTCTTTTTTTGCCATATTTTCTCCTCTTTTTTATTTAAATTAAAAAACACTTTCGTGTTCATTAATAATTTACCATAAAACAAGGAAAAATGCAAGTATTATTTATCAAACCATGTGATTTATAATTCAAAATGTCCGCTTTTTTGAAAAGTATTTTTAAAACAAAATGTCCTATAGTAAAAAGATGTA
>CANPYU010000114.1 GCA_947588665.1 uncultured Bacilli bacterium
TATATAGTCCAATAAATAAAAATATATCTTGTCTATTATGCTTATCCTTTTTATTAATAGACAAGATATGGGTTACCTTTACCCAATATAATACACGAACAAAGCATATTAACTTTGTTCTTTCTTTTCTCCTAAATATTTACATAAAATTAAAAAAGTATTATAATAAATTTGGTGAATAAAATGTTAAAAAGAAGTTTAATAGTAGTAGCCATATTACTTTTTATTTCACTGCTATATATTGGATTTAAACCTGTTTTAAAAGCCAAATTAAATGGTCAAGAAAAAACTATTGAAGTATTTAGCGATTACCAAGATGAAGGTATTATAAGTTGTTATGGTAGTTTATTTTTAGGTTGTAAAAAAAAGCCCAGTATTGAAGTAATAAATAATATTAAAAAAGATAAAATAGGCGAATATAAAATAATCTATAAAGTTAAATATAAAAAACAAGAAAAAACATTAACTAGAAAAATAAAAGTAGTTGATACAACACCGCCCGAGTTAAACATTGAAAATACCGAAGTAAGTGCTTGTCCAAATACTACTGATTTTGATCTAAAATATGAAGCTATTGATAATTATGATAATGATATAACCAATAAAGTTACAAAAACATTGAAAAATAATAACCTTACATTTTCTGTTGCAGACTCATCTAATAACACCACCACTAAAAGTCTAAAAATAAATTATGAAGATACAGAAAAACCTAAAATTACTTTAAAAGGCACTAATCCAACTTACTTATATGTTGGAGCAACCTATAAAGAACCAGGTTATGAAGTAACAGATAATTGCGGCACTAATTTAACCAGTAAAGTTACAATTACCAATAATATTAATACTAGTAAAACTGGAACTTATGAAGTAACTTATAAAGTTACAGATGACTATAATAATGAAAATACTATTACAAGAACTGTTAAAGTAATCATGAACCAACCCACTGTATCTAAAGGTAATAAAATAATATATTTAACTTTTGATGATGGTCCAAGTTATTATACTAATGAATTATTAGATATTTTAAAAGCCTATAATGTTAAAGCAACTTTTTTTGTAACTTGGCAAAGTCCAGGTTATGCAAATGCCATAAAACGTGCTTATGAAGAAGGGCATTCTATAGGGTTACACACCTACAGTCATGTTTATTCTAAAGTTTATGCTAGTGTTGATGCTTATTTTAACGATTTAAATGCTATAAATGATAAAGTTAAAAATTTAATTGGTATAGATTCTAAATTAATTAGATTTCCTGGAGGTAGTTCTAATACAGTAAGTAGAATAACTCCTAAAATAATGACAGTTTTAACTGGTGAAGTACAGGCCCGCGGATACCATTATTTTGATTGGAATGTAAGCTCTAATGATACTGCCACCTCTAATAGTGCGGTTATTGCAAACAATGTTATTAAAAGTCTAAAAGGGGGCACATACATTGTTTTACAACATGATACTAAACCAGGAAGCGTTAGGGCTGTAAAAAGTATTATTGAATATGGTCTTGCAAACGGCTATACATTCTTACCATTAGAAGAATCTAGTCCTACTGCCCATCATGGGTTAAATAATTAAAAGAAAGGACATTTACTTATGAATAATTTTTGGTCTCCTTGGCATGGCTGTCATAAATGTAGTCCTGGTTGTCTTAATTGTTATGTTTATTATTTAGATAAAAAACATAATAAAGATGCCAGTATTATAACTAAATCTAAAACTAATTTTGATTTACCTCTTAAAAAAAATCGGCAAGGTGAATATAAAATACCAAGTGGTACTGAAGTTGCCACTTGTTTTACTAGTGATTTTTTTATTGAAGAAGCCGATTTATGGCGACCTTCTGCCTGGGAAATAATCAAAAAACGCAAAGATCTAACTTTTTTAATTTGCACTAAAAGAATTGAACGCTTCCTGGATTGTATCCCACCAGATTGGGGTGAAGGATATCCTAATGTAAAAATAGCTATTACCTGTGAAAATCAACAAATGGCCGACTTAAGATGTCCTATATTTTTAAATATACCTGCTAAAACAAAATATATATTTGTTGGACCTATTTTAGAATATGTTGATTTAAAGCCCTATCTTAAAACAGGTAAAATTGCCTCTGTTTCAGTAAGTGGAGAATCTTATGAAAATGCCCGTCTATGTGATTTTAATTGGGTTAAAAAAATTTATGAAGATACCAAACTTTATAATGTTTCTTTTAATTTTCATCAAACTGGTTCTAACTTTTTAATGAACAATAAAATATATAAAATAAAACATCAAAATGAAAATGCTCAAGCAAGAAAAGGAGAAAAATATCTTAAAAAATTATACAAATAAAAAAACTAATAATCAGACCACTTTAATTTATATTTTTTTCAATCATCTAAGTAATTAAAACTAAATAGCTATATCTCAAAATGCCTAATTGCAGTTTTAAAAAAAATATGCTAAAATAAAAACATGAGGTCAGTGTTATGCTAAGAAGAGTAGAGTTTAAAAAAAAGGGTCGTAATGCATTCTATCACAACTGGAAATCTTGTATTATAGTTTGCTTCTTATATGCAGTTTTAGTTGGTGGCTCGATTATTACTATTAATCGGGACTTTGATTATGATTATCGCGATAATATCAAAAATTTAAATATAAATAATATAAAAGGAGACACTAACTCGGATATAGTAAATGAATTTATCAATGGTTTATCTGGCAATAAACCTAAAGAATATAACTTTTTAAGTAGTACAACCAGAGGTGTAATAGGTACTCTTGCTAACTCTGTATCTAAAACTGGATCATTTTTATTTGGGGCTCTAAATGCGATTAATGAAGCTTTATTTAAAGACCGTATTTGGCCCAGTGTTGTAATTATTATAGGCGCTTGTCTTTCTCTTTTATATTGGATTTTTATCAGTAAAGTTTTAGAAGTAGGTTTAGATAGATTTTATTTAGAAAATCATCGTTTTACTAAAACAAAAGTAAATAAAATTTTAATGCCCTATAAATTAAATAAAACAACCAATATTGCCTATACTATGTTTCTTAAAAACATTTATACCATTTTATGGAGCCTAACCATTGTCGGCGGTTTTATAAAATCCTATTCTTATAAAATGGTTCCATTTATTTTAGCTGAAAATCCCAACATGAAACCACGAGATGTTATTAATTTATCTCGAGAAATGATGGATGGCTATAAATGGGAAATGTTCAAACTTGATATATCTTTTATTGGTTATTATATCTTAGGATTTTTAACTTTTAATATTAGTAATATTGTCTTTACAACCCCTGTTATTAAAGCAACTTATGCTGAGATTTACCTATATTTTAGAGATTTAGCTAAAACTAAAGGCTTAACTAAAGCAGAATTATTAAAAGATAACATTCTTGATGGCCCTATAACTATTGGGGAATATCCTTTATATGATAAAATGCTTAAAAATAGCAAAAATCATTTTTGGCTAAATTTTGATTATAATCGTAATTATAGCTTAGTATATTTATTATTAATTTGTTTTATAATTTCTATTATTGGGTTCTTTTGGGAAACCTTACTACATTTATTTCAATATGGCGAATTAGTTAAAAGGGGAACTCTTCATGGCCCGTGGCTTCCCATCTATGGGGGAGGGTGCCTTTCTTTACTAGTCTTATTAAAAAACTATCGTCAAAACCCTTTCACGTATTTTATTTTATCGATGGTTATCTGTGGAGTTATTGAATATTTAACTAGCATTTATTTACAATTAGTTCATCATATGTCTTGGTGGAATTATAAAGGATATTTCTTAAACTTAAATGGCCGCATATGTCTTGAAGGCTTAATTGTCTTTGGAATAGGTGGGGTAATTGCCACTTATATTGTTGCACCTATAATAAGTAATTTCTTAGACCGCTTAAAACCTAAAACCCGAACTATTCTATGTATTTGTTCAATGAGTCTCTTAATTTTTGATTTTTATATTTCAGGTAAAAATCCCAACACTGGTAAAGGTATAACCTCTGAAATTAATAATATATCTATTATTAATCAAAAATACCATTTTAAAAAGCTTTTTTAAAGCTTTTTTTCATGTTATAA
>CANPYU010000115.1 GCA_947588665.1 uncultured Bacilli bacterium
TATTATCTTTTTCTAAATAATCTATTTCTGATTCTATCATTGTAATAAAATTATTAACAATTTCTTCAGCTGCTAAAATTAAACCGGTTCTAACAAAAATTTCAGTAACAATCATTTTAGCATATTCTTCTCTTTTATTTATATCAGTATAAAACATTTCTAATAAATAACCATATTGTCCATATAATAAATCCTCGGCATGACTATTTTTTGTTTCTTTTAAATCTTTATTACTATTTTTATCATTAGAATCGGTATACATTTTTGTTTGCCAAAAAAGTGTATCATTTATAATAAAATTATTAGTTAAAAATTCTTTTTCCACAAATTTAAAAGCAAATGCTAATTTATACTTAAACTTAATTAAAAAATCTTTAATATTCGTAAATTCTAAATTATTAATATGATCTTCTAACATTTTTAAAACTGTATTAATAACATCTTGTTCCATCATTAATTCTATTTTAGTTTGATAAAAGAAATCTGCTTCTATTTCTTCTACTGATACATCTTCCAATTCTAATACTTCTTCTAATTCTTTTTCATCATTTTCTTCATCTTCAAAATATTCATCTTCTTCCGAAAAAGGAACAGTATTTATTAAATAATCAAAACGAGCACAAACTCTATTCTTTAAAATTTCTTCTTCACTATCATTATTTAAATATATTAAAACATCTGTTATATTATAAGGTTCATTATCTAATATATAATATAACATATCAGATATTTTTTTGGGATTTTTACCAATTATTATATATATTTGTTCTTCAAGTTCTAATAATGTTTGTAAATAATTAGTCCAATTAGTAAATTCTTCTGTATCTTTCTTATTATTAATTTCTAAAATAGCTAAATTATCATATGCCCATTTAATTTTTTTAGTAATAAAGAATAATTTTTTTAAATTTTCATAATCATCTTTAGTTAAATTTAAATCACTATTCATTTTCTCACCTTTAAACTAATAACTTGTGGCAATTCTTTATCTTTATCATAAATTTCAAAAACTTTATCTACTCTTTTTTGGGCTGATCCTAATATTTCCATTCCTATTGCATCATGAGGAGATGTTGGTGATAATTGTAATCTTTGTTTCTTTAAAAATTCTACTGTCTTATCACCAAACAAAATTAAGCTTACTCTTACTAAAATTTCACCAATTACATAATCAAATATTTCTTGTTTATCACTATTTTCATCAAGAGATATTTTAATAATATTATTTATTTTATTTACATATAAATTATAAACAGTTCCTCTTTGAATAGCTTTTAATTTTTGAGTGTCTAATTGATAATAATCCGCTACTACATTTGCTACCCAATATAAATCACTATTTATATTAAAATTATTTTCTAAAAAATCATTTTCTATTTCTTCATAAAGATAAGATATCCCATATTTAACATCTAGTAATAAATTTTTAATCACATTATATTTTGGATCATTTAGATAACTATTCAAAATAACGACTAATGTATTTAAAAAATCTCTAATTACCGTAGCATTTATTATCAAAATACTTCTTGTGCTTTGCTTATTTAAAACATCTTTATCATTTGTATTAATAATAAATTCAGCATTTTTAATACCAAGCATTTTATTAAATAATTTTAAATGAATTCTTAATTTAATATAATTATTATGATTTAAAATAGCATCAATATTTTCTTGTAAATTAAAATTTAACCAATAATCCTTATTATCATTTATTACATATTCTATTTTACTTAAAACATCTAAATCATTTGGAAATCTTTCATAAATAGATTTTTCTAATTCTAAAGATGATTTCAAACTTGCAATATAGCTTTTATATTCAGAGTTTTCCTTCTTATCATTTGCTTCTAATTCATCTAATTTAGTATAAGTTTCATTAATCGAAGAAGTAACTGCAAGTAATGTTTGTATATTTTCTAGTATATCTTTACTTAACATTATTTATTTCTCCTAGTACTATAAATTATAGGTAATTTTTTATCTTCATCATACATTCTTAATAATTTATCAATTCTTTCTTGACCACGTGCAGCCATATCAGTTAATTTTTCACCTTCAACTACACAATTTTCATTATAAACATTTAATTTAAAATTTTCTTGTAAATAACGAGCATTTTCTTCACCCAAGAAAAGCATTGCACTTCTTATAAGAATTTGTGCGAGTGTATATTGAAAACATACTTCATCATCGTTAAGTTCTTCTTCTTCAATAGTTATAATATCATCTATTTTTTCATCAAACACTTCATTTCCAAGTCCTTCTTCAATTTGTTCTACTTCACATTCATCTAAACCAGATATATCTGAATAGATTTTAGCTTTCCAATAAAGTTCAGGATTAATTTGGAATTTGTGTTCTAGAAAATCTAATTCAATTTCTTCATGTAAAAAAGCATAATTATTTTTTATTTTAAGTAATAAATTTCTAATATTCTTTAATTTTTTATTATTAAGATAAGTATTTAATATTGTAAGTACTGTACTTACATAGTCAGATTGAATGCAAATTTCAATCTGACTATACGCTTTTCCATCAATATTAAAAGGTATATTTGCAATATTAATAAAACTTTCATTACTATTTAAAAATAAATTTAATAAATGATTAGCTATTCTTGTTCTAATTAAATTTTCGCTATAATCATTAACTACATCATCAAGCTCTAATAATACATTCATTTCAAATAATGAATCACTACTAAAAGATATTTCATTATAAGCATCTATTATTTTTTCAGGATGATCTTTAAAAAGTTCATAAATTTCATTTTCTTTTTCTATTAAAAATTTTAATAAATTTAATTTCTTTTGAAATAAATCAGATTCAACATTAAATTTTTCTTCCAATTTTCTTAAATCATCATAAATTTTTTTAATCTTAATATTAATCAATATCAATATTCTTAAATTCTTTTTATCTATTTCATCTAACATAAAACCACCCTGTAACAATTATAGTACACTAATAAAATTTATGAGTCAATAAAATATATTAAATTATTTAAAAAAACTTCAAAATAGAAGTTTTTTGTTATCGATAATTATTAAACATAATTAATTAAACTTATTTTTACTTATACTTCAGTTGGTAAATTTATTTGATTTCGTGTTCCACTAAAACTTAAATTATCATTATTATTTAGCATCCAACTTCGTTGAGTTTCATCTTTTACTATTATTGTTGCTGATGTAGGAACACCATAAAACATATTTGAATAAATATTTAAAATAGTAAATTCTGTATTCCTCATATCAATTGTTTGTAAATTTGTACAACCATAAAACATTTCATGTGTATCTATTAATGCTGGTGTATTCCAATTACTTAAATCTGCATTAATTAAATTACTACAATTTCTAAACATCCATCTTGTGCTAGTTAAATGTTTCATATTCCAATTTTTTATTGGAGTTAAATCAACTATATTAGTATTAACAAATGAATAACTAAATAAAATAATGCTCGTTGGATTCCAATTTTCCATTCCAGATAAACTAGTTAATTTTGTACAACCATAAAATGCCCATGCTGCAGATTCAACATTCGATACATCCCAATTACTTACAATTTTATTAATATTTTCCAAATTTTCACATCCATAAAAAGTAGCGTGTAAATATCTTACCTTTGATGTATCCCAATTTTCTATTCCTTCGATTTTTTTCAAATTTTTGCCATTATAGAATATATAACTTAGTTCATTACTATTTTTGCTCATATCAAGTAAATTATTAAAATCTATACTTTCAAAATTTGTTATAGGATTAGTTGTATTTTTTTCATATTCACTTGCTGCAAAAGCATATCCTAAATTTATTGCTTTTATTTTGGCTTTACTTCCAATATATAATATATCATAGTTATCATCTATTGGTTCTATCCACGCTACTACACTTCCTTGTGGCGATTTATTTGTATCACTTATATCCCACCATCTTGTTCCTTTTTCACTTTCAATTAAATCTTTTTTTATATAATCTACAAATTCTACGTGTTTTACTTTGGCTGACATATAATCCGGAGCCGAAATAGTATGATCTTCATTATCATATATAACATTGTGAG
>CANPYU010000116.1 GCA_947588665.1 uncultured Bacilli bacterium
AGAGGAGCAGTAAATGATAATTGGGTTAAATTTGGTCAAACAAGCGATGAACAAGATATATGGTGGCGAATAATTCGTATAAATGGTAATGGAACAATAAGATTAATATATGCTGGAACAGGACCTACTGCTCCAGCAACAACTACAGATGTAACTCAAATAGGAATTAGTGCTTATAATGAGTTTTATAATGATAATAAATATGTAGGATTTATGTTTGGAACAAAATCGGATGGTAGTGTAACTAGTGAGGAACCAGCAGGAACAACAGATGGAGCGAGAGCTGGGGATAAACCTGCCCATTTAAACAATTATAATAGTACAATAAAAGATAGATTAGAAACATGGTGGGACACAACGGATTTAGAAGATGCTGCTAATTTAAATAAAATAGATATAGAAACAGGATTTTGTAATGATAGAAACTCAGTGGCATCAGCTCACACTAGTGGTGGGAATACATATAGTAAAAACACATATGGAAAAAATGCAGCAGGATATGTTCCGTTAGATAGAGTATGGCAAAGTGGGAATACAAGCTGGAATACAACACAGGAACCAACATTAAAATGTGGGGATGATGAATCAAGAAAATATGATTTGTTTACAGGAACTGATGCAAAAGGAGTAATTGTTGATGGAAAAACAATAGAAGGGAATAATGCGCTAACAAATCCAGTAGGCTTAATAACAATGGATGAAGTAATATATGCCGGAGGTTTTGCAAGTCAAAATAATGATAAATATTGGCTATATACAGCTCAGGGATATTGGACAATGTCTCCGTCTTACTTTAACGGTGGTGGTGCTTACGTGTTCCGTGTGAATACAAATGGCCAGCTCCATTTTAACAACGTGGGTAGCTCGATCTTCGGCATTCGCCCTGTAATTAATCTAAATGCAGATGTTAAACTAATAGGAACAGGAACAACTACTGATCCCTATAGATTAAAAGAATCATAATAATTATCTTTATTATTACATAATATTATGGTATAATACAATCTCTATAGGAGTTGATTTTTATGAATTTAGCAGAATATTTAAAGGATATATTTAACACTGAATGCTTAATTTATGATATTGAATATACCCAAACAGGTTTTGCTGTTGATAAATATCGCAGTAAAATTATTACTAATCACACAAATGGTGAAACTATATCTTATCGTACTTATCGTTTTATTGGCCGTGATTATCCTAAGGATTTATCAATGGAAATTAAAGCTTTAAGAAAAAAGGGGTATAAAGACATTGGAGTTTTATATCCAAATGAATTAGTTAGCCAAATAATATGTTCTAATTATTTATTAACTCTAAAACTCAGTTTAATGGAAAGAAATTGTCAATTAATAGAAAAAATATATGATACAATTTATACTAAAGATGATATTAAAATAAGAACATTTATCATATATGTTGACATAAAAACTGGTATAGTATATCAAATGAATATGGGTATTATAGGATCTTATAACCAAAAAAATATAAATCTTTTAAATGAATATAACTATATTAATTATAAAGATAGTAATTTTTATAATTCTAACCAAATAAATAACCACAAAAATATTCTAAATTTAACTCATAAAAAAAATTAAAAGGCTTACCTTTATCATAAAGGAAAAGCCTTTTATTTATTCTTTAATAACGATTTTAGCATTAGCCAAATATTTATAAATTTTAGCTTTTTTTCTTCTCTTAATTTCCTTAAATAATAAATCATAAACAAGTTCCCAAACAATAACCCAAGCTGCAATTAAGAATAATTCACTTAAAAAAGAAGTGAACAATTCAGAAATTAATATTGCTAATGTTCCAATAATAAAAAATCCTAATCTAATATAATTTTCAACTTCATCTATTTTTTTAAATATTTTAAATTTATTTAAGTAATACTCATGAATTACATTTTCTAATGTTTTCCAATCTTCTTTTGGCAAACCTTTAATATTTAATATTAATGAAGTATTTTTAAAACTTAAAAGTTCACAATGAGCAATCAGATAGCTATCAAAACTTTCATTTAATTCATTTTTATTGTATATAGATAATGCTTCATTAATACTATTTAAATTAATATCTATATTCATAATCTTGGCATATCCTTATCAGTTGGAACTTTTGTAATAAAATTATTAAATTGATCTATAAATTCATCTAAGGAACAATGAAAATCTCCAGTTGCCCATCCTAAAATATCATTAATGCTAACTATCTTTTTTATCCCCCTTAAATTTTTAATCATTTCCATATTGCATAATTTAGGAATATAATATTTAACCCACACATTATTGTTATCATCAACTGAAACATCAATTGTAAGCGCATGACCTAAATCTCTAGCCATTATAAATATTTGTTTATCCGTAGCCGAAAGTATATCTATAAAACCTGCTTCTATCTCATCAGATAAATTATCATAAATCATTTTTGCCAAAGGTGAAAGGGCACCTTTTAAAGCTACTTTTGAATGCGATTTTAATTCTTTTTCCCAAATATTAGGAATACTTTCATAAATATATTCTGTTTGAGTAATATATGAATGAATGGTATGCAAAATTTCATTAATTGTTTTACATTTATTAAGAGTTTCAAATAAGTTTGGATCTGCATATCCACAAAAATTTTCATTTACATCATTTATAATTATATCACTTACATCAGCATAGTACCTATTAAAAAAATCGTTAAGTGAATCATATCTATAACTAAAATTTTCAATTTTTTCATTTAAATTATTAAAAATTTTATTTACAAAATCTTTGCTTATTAAATTAGGATAAAGTTTATTAATAATCATAAAATCATCTTTTAAAATATCTGTATAATGTAGCAGTTTATCTATATATTTAATTTTACTTTCTTCAGAATAATTACATGTTGCATCCGGAGCCATTTTCACCAAAGTATTTTTAATATGCATATTAACTTCCATAAATTTATTTAATATCTCTAAACCAGTCATTTTTTCACATCCTATTCTTTTATATTCTAACATATAATTCCTCTTTTTTTAAGTGAATTAAAAGAGTTTACATTCATTTTAAGTGGTGTTATAATATAATTTATAGATTGCCCTGTAGCCAAGCGGTAAGGCAGTAGGCTCTGACCCTATGATTCCGTTGGTTCGAATCCAACCAGGGCAACCATTTTTTTAAAGGTGTATTATGAAAAAAATATTAATTATTTTAACTATTATTCTTTTAACAGGATGCGGTAATAAAAAAGAGATAGCGACGCAAACTTTAGACCAAATAATCGAAAGTAATAACTATCAAATTGTCGATGTTCGCACTAAAGAAGAGTATGATGAAGGTCATGTTAAAGGGGCTATAAATATTCCTTATGATGAAATAGATGAAAATACTAACTTAAATAAAAATAAAACAATCATGGTTTACTGTAAAAGTGGTAAGAGAAGTTCTATCGCCTATAACACTTTAAAAAATTTAGGTTATGATGTTTATGATTTAGGTGCATATTCAAGTATAAATCTTGAAAAAGAATAAACAAAAATTAAAAAAATTACTTGCAAAAAAAATTTAAAAGTTTTATAATTAACAAGTCTGATCCAGCTTAATGCGTAAAAACAAGACAGTTTTTTACGCATCTTTTTTTGCCCTAAAAAAGCTGGTTTGATATAAATAAGGAGGAAAAAATGAAAGAAGAAAACAAATTTTTAGGAGAAGAAAAAATATCTAAATTACTATTAAAATTTTCTATACCCTGTATTTTATCTCTACTTATTAGTTCTCTATATAATATTGTAGACCAAATATTTATTGGTAATAGTAGTCTTGGTTATTTAGGTAATGCCGCAACTGGAGTCGTATATCCCATAACTATTATTGCCGTTGCTTTCGCGTGGTGTTTTGGTGATGGTGCCGCCGCTTATCTTTCTCTTTGCCAAGGAAGAAAAGATACTAAAAATGCTCATATAGGAATAGGTAATAGTATATTAATAACTTTTATTATAAGTATTATCTTTTTAATATTAGGCTTTATCTTTGAAGATA
>CANPYU010000117.1 GCA_947588665.1 uncultured Bacilli bacterium
AAACATCCACTTGTAAAAGTATTGGCTAAATCTTGTTTTCCTCCGGTTGATAAAAAAGATTTAGTTAAACCAATTATACCTATAAATAAAATTATTACTCCTCCAACTATTAGTATTTTTTTAGTATTATTATTCATACAATCATCCCTTTATCTTTTATTTTAATACTTTTATTTGATTGTTTCATTATGTTCGACAAAACATGTCAAAACTTCTATTTATTATTCCTATAATTTTCTATCTTATAGTATTACTATACAATAATAATTATAAAATTTCAAGATTAATGTTCTATTTTGCGTCATTTTATTTGCTCTCTCTTTCTTTTTAGTAAAATGTTGTTGTTATATTGCAAGACAGGAAAGTGAGAATAAATATGAAATTAAAAGAGATTAGAGAAGAAAAAGAATTAAAACAAATAGAAGTAGCTGAATTACTGAAGGTGTCTAGAAGTGTATATGGAATGTGGGAACAAGAACACGATATTATTCCTTTAAAAAGATTAATTAAGTTTTGTGATTTATTTCATGTTTCGGTAGATTATGTTTTAGGTTTTAGTGAAGATGTTAAGTATCTAAATATGCAGAGAGATATGGATATAGATAAATTAAAAAAGAGATTAAAAGAATTAAGAATTAGTAAATCTTTAACTCAAAAGGAACTGGCAGTTAAGCTTAATATTACTCGTTCTTTAATTAGTAAATATGAAAATGGAATTAATTTAATAATAACGGGTTTTTTAATAGAATATGCATCTTATTTTAATGTTTCTTGTGATTATTTATTAGGAAGAATTGATGAAAAAGTTTATATTAAGAAAAAAATTGCTATATAAAAATATGAACCTTTATGAGTTCATATTTTTATATATCACAGTTATTTTTAATTATTATTACTGATTATATTTAGTTAATTTCCTTTGTTTTTTATTTCATCTTGGATTTTAGTTATAAATTCATCAATAGATATAGTATTTGTTTCTTCACATCCATATTTTCTGAAACTTATAGTATTTGCTTCAACCTCTTTATTACCTAAAATTAAAGCATATGGTATTTTTTTCATGACTGATTCACGCATTTTGTATCCTAGTTTTTCTTCCCTACTATCGAGATTAACACGAATATTTAATTCTTTTAATTTATTATATATTTCTTCGGAATACGCTAAGTGATATTCATTATTTACTGGTATTATATTAATTTGAATTGGAGATAACCATAAAGGTAGAATTCCTTTAGTTTCCTCTAAATAATAAGCGATAAAACGATCAATACTTCCTAGAATAGCTCGATGGATAACAACTGGTGTTTTTTTGGAACCATCTTTATCAATATAATTTAGATTAAAACGCATAGGCAAACAGAAATCTAATTGACAAGTAGATAAAGTATATTCATTACCTATGGCTGGTTTTACTTGGACATCTAATTTAGGTCCGTAAAAAGCTGCTTCTCCTTTTTTTTCAACATATTCAATACCTATGTGGTTTAAAACTTTTCTTAAAGTATTTTCAGCATTATTCCACATTTCATCATCAGGATAGTATTTAACTTTATCTTCGGGATCACGAAGAGATAACTCAAAACGGAAGTTTTTAATATTTAATTCTTGGTATACTTCAAGTATTAAATCTACAACACATTTAAATTCTGATTCTATCTGTTCATGAGTAACAAATAAGTGGGCATCATTTTGACAAAATGTTCGAGCACGTTCAATCCCTTTTAAGGCCCCACTTGCCTCAAAACGACAGTCTCTTGCTACTTCACCAATACGAATTGGTAAATCTTTATAGGAATGAATAGAATTACCATAAATCATCATATGATGAGGACAATTCATTGGTCTTAAAACAAATTCTTCCCCTTCAACTTCCATTTTAGGAAACATATTTTCTTGATAATGATCCCAGTGACCTGATGTTTTATAAAGTTCAACATTGCCTAATGGAGGAGTTAAAACATGTTTGTAGCCTAACTTTTTTTCTTTACCTTTAATGTAGTTTTCTAGTTCTTCCCAAATTATATAACCATTAGGTAAATACATAGGCATGCCTTTTCCCACTAAATCAGAAGTCATAAAAATACCTAATTCTTTACCAAGTTTACGGTGATCTCTTTCTTTTCTTTCTTCTAATTCTTTTAGATGATTATCTAAATCTTCTTTAGTTTCAAAACAAATACCGTAGATTCTTTGAAGCATGTGATTTTTAGCATCGCCCTTCCAGTAAGCTCCACTTACTTTTAAAAGTTTGAAATTTTTTAAAAGTTTAACTGATTCAACATGAGGACCACGACAAAGATCAGTAAAATCGCCTTGGGTATAGCAACTAATTATAGTATTACTTTCGTCCATTCGAGAAATTAAATCTAATTTATAAGGATCATTTTTAAATTTTTCTAAAGCTTCTTTTTTAGTAATTTCTTCTCTAATTATTCTTTTACCATCTTTGGCTATTTTTTTCATTTCACTTTCAATTTTAGGTAAATCTTCTTCTGTTAAAGTAATATCTCCAAGATCAATATCATAATAAAATCCTTCTTCAACAACAGGTCCAACCCAAAATAAAGATTTAGGGTATAAATGTTTTACAGCTTGAGCAAGAAGATGTGCACAACTATGGTTTAAAATACTTAATTTTTCATTTTCTTTAATATTTATCATTTTCATTACCTCTTTCTTAAATTAAAAATACCACAGGCTCTTAAGGAGCAAATTCTGCGGTACCATCCTTTATATTACTTATTTTAAGTCTATAACGGGACTTAAGCGGAGATTATTAGTCTCACTATAAAAGGAGTAATTTATAAAATTATTTATTAACTTCCAGCATACGTTAACTCTCTATAAAATATATTTTTATAAATCATATCTTTTAATTACGTTTTATATTTTAAGTATAACATAAATATTTTTTATACTCAAGGTTTTAAATTATGACATTTTCACCATTTTCGCAATGTTTATAAAATTCTTTTAAGCCAATATGAAATTTTGGTTTTTTGTATTTATAAACACATAAATAATCCATATCCATAAATTTGATATTATGAAATTTAATAAATTCACTGCGAACTGTGGTTAGTAAATCATATAAAGACATAAATTCATGAATGCCACGATTTTTATCCCATGAAGCTTCTAACCAATAGAATTTTTCGTTTTCTTCATAAACGATAAATGTATGTGTATATATACGTTTTGATTCATAATAAATCATAAAATAAGTATTAAATTTTAAATCTAAATTTTTAAAGTATTGTCTTTCGACTTCAACTAAATCAAAACATGTACCTACACCATTGGTAAGTGTTTCTTCAGGATTTGCTAACACATATTTCTTTTTAAACCCCTTATCGACATTTTTATAGACATTTTTATCAATGTCCATCCAGCCGTATTCAATACCTTTTAATTTTTCTAAAATATCCATAACATTATTAACTTGTTCCATGTACTCCACCTAGTGCCTATTATAACAGAAAATGGGTGGTCTTGGCAATCAAAAATTTCTTAAATTGATAAGAATTTTGTTTTTTTCGCGATTTTTAGGGAAAAATTTTATTAAAACATGTTGTCAATTGATTTAGGAACTTCATCTTCCATTACTTTTTCTATTATTTTATTTTTTAAATCTTTATTTACTTTTTTACCAGTCATTTTGCTTAAAGTGTCGATTACTTCGCTTAATGTTGCTGGATCTTTCATGTTTCCACTGCCAAGTTTTTCAGCAAGACTTATAATGGTATTTTTGTCGACTTTAGTTTTTTTCTCGACTTTTTTAAAAAATGAATCGTCTAGCATAAAAAAATACCTCCTAAAGTATTATATGTTAGAAAGTATTTTTGGTTTATTATTTATAATAACTATAAAATATGTCATCTGGTTTTTTCTTAAAAACTTTGGCTATTTTTAAGGCTAAATCATAATATAACCGGCGATTACCGTGTTCTATTTGCCAATAATAAGCTTTACAAATGCCTACTATTGGCAAATAGAACACGGTAAAGCTTA
>CANPYU010000118.1 GCA_947588665.1 uncultured Bacilli bacterium
ATTTTTGTTGCCCATATTCTAAATTCAGTTGCTTTTTTAGAATTTACTCGATAACCAACCGCAATTATAGCATCAAGATTATAAATTTTTGCTTTATAATTTTTACCATCCGAAGCAGTTACCGAGGAATTCTCGACAACTGACTTTTCATCAAGTTCATTATCTTTAAATATATTTTTTAAATGTAATGATATATTGTCTGTTGAACAGTCAAAAACTTTAGACATTCCTTTTTGAGTAAGCCATAGAGTTTCATCTTTATAAATGGCATCAACAACTATATTGCCATCTTTATTTTTATATATTAATAAATTATTTTGCTCTTCTAATTTTTTCATTTTTTTCATCTCCTTTACGTATGTTCTTAAATGTCCTAATCACCTATTTAATTTTTATCATAAATTTTATTAATTTAAATTACCTCTTTACTTATTTATTTCATTTTCAATTATCCAGTTAATATCTTCTATTGATTTATCCATATTAAATATTCCATTCCCTACTGGGTAATAAACAGGATAGACACTATATATATTTTCATTAATCTTAATTTTATGGCATATTTTCCTATTTTCGGATACCGAAATTTTCTTATTTAATACAATTGAACTAACTTGATTGCCAAAAGTAATTATTACTTTTGGTTTTATTATATCAATTTCTTTCAATAATAAAGTAAGATATTTTTTTAATACATCATCGGATAAAGGCCTTGCATCTATTTGTGTACATTTACCTAAATTAGTAATAAATACTTTATTATTTGTAATTTCTCTATAAACCTCATCACAAAATTCATAATTCCAATCTCTTGGCTTCTTATTTTGAATTTTTTTAAATGTCTCTTCATTTAATAAGTGAACTTGATAAAATAGCTTCCATATATTTTTAGTCCCTAACCATGGTGACTTTCTACCTTTCCATGATTTATAACTGGCAATATTTTTACTAGTAGGATTCATAAAAACAAAACAAATATCAGGATGATCTTCGCATCCACCATTATAAATAGAATCTAATTCCTTTGCACCATATTCCATTTGCATTTTATCATATTCTTTCTTTAAATCACTTATTTTCAAAAATATCACCTTTCAATCATATTGATGTTCTTTTAAATGTTTAATATGTACATAAAAAGACAATTACCGTTTGGCAATTGTCTGCTTATTTAATTATCAAAGTATTTTTTAAATAAATATCCATGTGATTCAAGAAATTTTTCTTCATTGATTAATGATAAAATTTCATCTATCGTCATCCAATTAACAGATTGAACCTCTTCTTTTTGAAGATTCATTTTATTAATATCAAGATCTTTTTCTAATAAATATAAATTGATTAGACATGGTTTTTTTGGATTCTTCTCTTGTGCTACTTCTTTTATCTCATTTTCATTTACATTTATTCCTAGTTCTTCTTTCAATTCTCTCATTATAGTGGTCATGCCATTTTCACCATGTGTAACATGACCTCCAGTTGAACTATATTTTGATCCTTTTTCTTTATTAGTTTTTTGAATTAAAAACTTTCCATCATGATTTTTAATAAAAATAATACTAAGCATTACATTGCCATTTTCAAATTTGCTTCCTCTCTCAATAGTTACACCAATTGGTTTTCCACTATCGTCATATAAATCTAATAGTTCTATAGCCTATTACCTCCAAGTTAATTATACTAAAAAAAGGTGAAATTTCAAACATTTATGTTTAAATAATAATATTATTTATTTTCTTTTAAAAAAGCTACTACACAATTAAGCATATATTCAAATTCATATCTAGTAAACACTGTTTCATTTTTATCTATTTTTCCTATGGAATTCACATTTTTTAAAACATTTCTATATAATGGATTTTGGATTGCCGATATATAAAGTACATCAACTAAATCATCATATTCTTGACTATCTCTTTTAATTTTTCTTCCTTTCCAATAAATTGTTTCCGTTTCTTGCCAATTAAAATCACTTGCAGCTTTTATACTATTTGCATCAATACCGCTATATTTAAAAGCATATTTTTGAGTATTTTCATCTTTAATTTTAATTCCTTGAAAAAATGCTTCAATACTACATAAATGTTCACCATCAAAGGAAAATTCATAAGGGAAAAGATTTGATAAAGCTTTGGAAAATTCGCTTTTTAAATTATATCCTACATTAATCCATTTTTCAGTTTCTCCACTAGGCTTATCTTCACCTTTTTGGAGTAATTCGCCATCACAATATAAATTTTCACCATCAATAATTATTTCTTTTTGTTTAAATTCAAAATTCTTTTAAATTTTTTAAAGTCGTTTAATTCTATTTGTATTTTATTTTCCAATTTCATCATCTCCTTTTAATCTTTTTATATTTTATAGAATATTATTTTGTTATTTATGTATTATAGCAAATTATTTTGCCTTTTTATATAAAAAATAGATTAAAAATTTAATCTACACCTAAAAATGTATTACATTTATATTTTTAGTAATATCATAACTATTAATTATTTTTAAGATGAAATTTAATTCCTACAACTCCATACATTTGTTGTTCTTCTTTAGAATAATATTTTTCCATATCACTTGGATCTGCTACTTCATCTTCAGTATAACCTAAATCTTTTTTATCATGATTACGATATAATTCATCAAAACTTTTATATTTGTATAATTCATCTATTTGTACAGTAATTTTCTCTTGTGTAGATATATTGGTAAATTCTATTAAATCACCAATATTCAATAATTTTCTTTTCTCATCATATAATCTTAATTCAATTATTTTTGTACCATTCTTTATCTTTGTAAATGGTTCATTATTTAATTTCATACTGTGTATCATAATATTCTCCTTAATTATTTTATTTTTCCAAATTTATTAAATGGATATAATATAAAATCTGTTGTACCTTCTAGTTCACTTTTTTTAATTACCCCAATTATTCTACTATCTGTAGAATTTTCTCTATTATCACCCATTACAAAATATTCATCTTCTCTTAAAGTAATTTTTTGAATATTTCCTGTTTCTCCAACTCCATAAGGGTCATCAATTACTTTATCATTTATATAAAGTTTACCATGTTTATATTCAATAGTTTCACCAGGAAGAGCAATTACTCTTTTAATTAAATTTTCACCATAAACACTTTTATTAACAACAATTACATCAAATCTTTTATAATTAGTATCGTATTTTTTTAATAACATTATTTCTTTACCTTGTAAAGTAGGTTTCATACTAGGTCCATTAACTATAATGGGTGTAACAATAAACGTTCTTATTAAAACCACCACTAAAATAATTATTAAATATGGCAATAATTCTTTTATATATTTCATAATTCCTCCTACTACATAACATTATAATTATATAGTACAAATTATTCGAATTCAATAATTTTTAAATAATTAAACATTAAAAAAACTAAGATGTCAATTAATATCTTAGTTTCTTTCTTTAACTTTATATTCGTTACGCATATTTTTAATAAAGTTAAGTTTTGCTCTTCTAACCTTTCCCTTTTTGATAACAGTTATTTTATCAATTGTTGGGGCATTAACTGGGAATATTCTTGTTACTCCAATACCAGAAGATGTTTTACGTACTGAAAATGTTTCAGATACGCCACCACTTCTTTTAGCAACTACTAATCCTTCAAAAGCTTGAATTCTTTCCTTTTTTCCTTCTTTTACCCAAACATCAACACGAACTGTGTCTCCTACACGAAATTCAGGAATATCATTGCGGATATGGCGAGCATTAATTTTGTCAACTAAATTAGCCATTCTTATCTTCCTTTCTAAATAAAATTTTACTGTAATCATTAAAATATATTTTATTTAAGCGGATTACATACCTTTTGGGACGAGTTAAATTATACCACTAATTTATTTATTATTCAAGAGAAACATATTTATTTTATGGCAATCGCATAAAAAAATAATGTAAAATTATGGTACAATTACTTTTTATAGTAAAAAAAATAATGTATTCTTA
>CANPYU010000119.1 GCA_947588665.1 uncultured Bacilli bacterium
TATAGATAAACCTACAAAATTATATGATCTAAAAATAACATTTTTATAGTATCTTTTTTTAATAAAAAATAGTCAAAAATGTAAAATAGAAGAAAAAAATTTAAAATTTTAAAAAAAACATAACTTTTTCAGCAGTCTCGAGTCAACTTTTAGTTAGAGCTGTTTACAATATTTTTCGTCACAATAAAAAAAATCGTATTTCTTTTTATACGATTTATCATTTTTATTTTTGCCAATATTATTTTACAAATAAAATTTTCTTTGTCTTTTAACTACCCCAGTTATATTATCATTTAATTCATTATCAACAATATTTAAAAGATAAGTACCATAATTTTCATATTCTATTTCTTTAATATGCTCAAAAAAGATATTAATTGCTCTTTTCATTTTGGCAATATTACCTTGAGTTTTATCTATAAGCATTGCTATAATATCATCTGAAAAAATAAAACTAACTTTTTTAGAAATAATATTTTTGCCTTCTTCTTGTAAATAATTATCTAAAATAGTTTTAACAGTATTAACATCATAATTATATTCAATGGAAACTAAAGTATTATTTTGAGAAAGAATATTTAATTTATTTTTATCTTCTAAAATATTTGCATCAGAAATAGTAGCAACAACATTTAAATGTTGTTTTAACATTTCATAGATATATTTTTGATATAAAACAAAATATGGTTTAGATACATCAAAATTATCTAAAACTACTGTTAAAGTATCATATTTTAAATGTTTCATTGTTAAGTTTAAAAATTCTTCTAATAAAATTTCTGGATTATGTAATATATTTTCATCAATTATCGAATTATCTAATTGATATTTATTTAAATTATACATATTAATTATATCGGTCATCATAGTAGAAATTTTAGTATTAAAAATTAAGAAAAAATTGAAATATTTTTTTAAATTAGTATCTTTAATATATATTAGCATTTTTTGTAAAACTAAACATACATGATAAAGTTTAGCATAATCATGCCATAAGGCCAATGAATAATTAGCAAATAAAGTTATATCTATTACTGGTTTATTTGTTCCTCTACTATCATCTATATATTGATTTAAAATTGTAGTTTTACCACTACCAATATTACCAAGTAAAAAAATACCATTATTAGATGGAGTTTTAAGTTCTCTTATTACTCGATAAATTGGACTTAAATATAATTTGCTCATAAATTTCCCTTTTCTTTAAAACGAGTGATATTATAAAGGAAAGTCTAAAAAAAGTAAAGAAATTTATTTTATTAAAAAAGAAAGTTTACTAAATATCGTAGGAGATATAAAAGATAATATTAAATTAATTATAAAAATAATTAATATTGTATAAAGACATTTTTTAAAATTAATAATTATTTTATCTTTAATGGTATTATCATGACGATATATTAAATAACCAATTATATATCTTGATATATTAATAATTTTTTTGATAAAGAATATAATTAAGATCAAAATTAATAATTTATTAATTAGAAAATCTAAAAGAAAATAAATTATACCTTTTAAATGATAAGAAGCATAAAGAACATTTAATAAAAAACCTAAAGAAAGACTTTCATAAAAAAGATAAAAAATGCTTAAAGGAATACCTATTATAAAGAATGATGATACAAGTAAAAGTGACATAATAATTAAATATTTCAAAGTATTATTGTTGGTAAAACTAGTTAAATTATTCAAAGTATTAACTATATTATTTTTAACTTCAGAGTCTAAAAATTGATAATATAAAATACCTCCTAAAAGGCCTATTGCTATGATAATTGTTACAAATAATAAATACTTCTTATGATTAGATATTAATTTTTGCATATTCATCTCCCCTAAATGTTATGCAAAAACTCTTTTAAAAATGCAAAAAATATGTTATATTCTTATATGTTGAAGGTGGGATTATCTAATGAATAAAAAAACTAGAAAAATTCTAGTCTGGGTTATGTTACTTCTAATGGTAGCAAGTGCTGTCGCAGGTATCGTAGTATATCTTATCCAATAAGAGAGAAAAAGATAAGTAAATTACGAAATTTCTTTAAAAAGATAAAAATTATTACTAAAGAAAAGATTAAAAATGGACCATATGGTAGTTCATTTTTTTTCTTTAAATAAACTGATGCTATTGCATATGGTAATGCTAAAAAGGCTGAAAATATTATACAGATTAAGCCCATTCTAAACCCTATACCATAATAGCCTAAAGTAAGACCTATTATAAAGCTTAATTTTATATCTCCTCCACCTAAAGATTCTCTTTTAAAAAGTTTATCACCAAGTAATTTAATTAAATACATAAAAATAAATAAAATAATACCATAAAAACACGCAAATAAAGTGTTTTTTAAACCAACTTCAAAATATTTTAAAATTATTAATAAAATACTACTTATAATAAGTGGTGAATCTAATATAATCATATATTTAAAATCACTAATAAAAATAACTAAAGCAAGAGATACTATTACTAGATAGATACCAAATTTAATAGTCATACCAAAATAATAATAACCAAATAAGAATAAAATACCTGTTATTATTTCCACCAAAATATGTTCTATTTTAATTGGTTTATGACAATGGCGACATTTACCACCTTGAATTACAAATGAAATAATTGGTATTAATTCATACCATTTTAATTCTTTTTTACAATAGTCACATCTACTTCTTCCCGTAATTATATTTTCTTTTAAAGGAAGTCTTGTTCCAACAACTAAATAAAATGATCCTAAAATTGTGCCTAATATAAATATTAATATGCTCATACCCCACCTACATTACTTGTTCATACATGCCAAACATCGGTATTACTACTGCTATAAGTATACCACCAACAACAAAAGCAAGTAAACTAATTAAAATTGGCTCAATAAATGCTTTTAAATTATTTACCACATTACGATGTAAACCTTGATAATAATCACTTACTTTTTGCATCATAGTATCAAGTTCACCAGTAGATTCACCTGTTACTATCATAAAATATGCAACTTCTGGAACAGCCCAATGATCTTTAAATGCTTCACTTATCTTATCACCTTTAACAATATTATTAATTGTTTTAAATAAAATTCCTTTATATATTTCATTATTAGTAATTTTACTTAAAATATCAATACTTTCTGTAATAAAAACATTATTTCTTAAAAGAGAAGCAAAAGTTTTAGTAAAAATGGATAATTCATTATAAATTATAATATTTTTGACAACAGGAATATGCATACAAAATACTTGAACACTACGTCTAAAAGATTTTATATTTTTATATGCTACTATAAAGAAAATAACAATAAATACTAAAACAAATATAATAATAAAAATATTATTTTTCAAAAAATTACTAGCATTAATAACAAACGCTGTTAAACCATTTAATTCTAAATCATTCTTTTTATATATATCTACAAATCTAGGAATAATAAATATTAAAATAAAAGTCAAAACAACAATAGAAAATACACTTATAATAGCGGGATAAGTCATGGCGCTACGCATTTGTTTTTTAGTTTCATCTACTTCAGTATAATAGTTTGCCATATCCTCTAATGTTTCAATTAAGGTACCACTTGCCTCCGCTGCTTTTACCATATTAATTAATAGAGCTGGAAATATACTTCCTTGTTTTTCTAATGCGGCTGAAAAAGAAGAACCTAAAGTAAGTTCAAATGATAAGGCTTGTAATATTCTTTTGCGACTTTTATCTTTGGTTTGACGCAACAATATTTTAACAGCATCATT
>CANPYU010000120.1 GCA_947588665.1 uncultured Bacilli bacterium
TTAGTAAGATATGATATATTACCAAAAAAGAAAAATAAAGAAAAAAGATTTATTAAATGGTTAAGAATGATTAATGCAAAGAGTATAGAAGAGTTAGAAAGTATAGGGAAGGGAGATAAAAAGATGGAAAATTCAATCAGAGTAGTAAAAGAATGGTTAGAAGAGAGTGCCAAACATGGGTTAGAAAACTACATAGAAGATATAAAGTATGAGGCTACAGAAGAAGCAACCAAAATAGCAACTAAAAAAGAGAAAATATCTATAGCTAAAAATTTATTAACTTTAAATATATCTCTTGATGATATTGAAAAAGCGACAGGATTAAATAAAAAGCAAATATTAAAATTAAAATAAATTTAATTTTGCCTATTTATAAAAATATCTATAAATTTCTAGTTTTATTTGCTAAGTTTAATAATTTATGTTATATTTATAAACAGGAGTGATTATAATGCGTGAATTTTCTGAACAAGAATTAGTAAGAAGAGAAAAACTTAACAAACTTAAAGAAATGGGAATTGATCCTTTTGGGGCAAAATATGATATAACTGACTTTTCCACAGATATAAAAACTAAATATCAAGAAAAAAGTCATGATGAATTAGTAACATTAAATGAAAAAGTCAAAGTTGCGGGTCGTATTATGTTTATTCGTAAAATGGGAAAGGCTAGTTTCTTTTCTTTAAAAGATAAATTAGGAAATATACAAATATACATTTCAATTAATGATGTAGGAGAAGAAACATACAATTTATTTAAAACAGCGGATTTAGGAGATATAGTAGGAATTGAAGGATTAGTTATGAAAACTAAAACTGGTGAAGTAACTATCAAATGTGTAAAATACACTCATTTAGTTAAAGCTTTAAAACCACTTCCTGAAAAATTTCATGGCTTAAATGACGTAGAAGAAAGATTTAGAAGAAGATATATTGATTTAATTATGAATGATGAAGCAAGAAAAGTAGCCTTTGCTCGTCCAAAAATTATCCGTTCGATACAACATTATTTAGACAACTTAGGTTATGTTGAAGTTGAAACTCCAATCTTAGGAACAATATTGGGTGGTGCGGCAGCAAAACCATTTATTACCCATCATAATGCTCAAAACATTGATATGTATTTAAGAATAGCAACTGAACTTAATTTAAAAAGATTATTAGTTGGAGGTATGGATGCTGTATACGAAATAGGAAGAATATTCCGTAATGAAGGCATGGATCGTAAACATAATCCTGAATTTACCACCATTGAATTATATAAATCATTTAGTGATTTAGAAGGTATGATGGATATAACCGAAGGAATAATAAGTAATGCGGCTATGGAATTAAATGGCACTTATGAAGTAGACTTTTTAGGTCATCATCTTAATCTAGCTCCAGGCTTTAAAAGATGCCATATGGTTGATTTAATTAAAGAAAAAACTGGTATAAATTTCTTTGAAGTAAGTGAAGAAGAGGCCTTTAAATTAGCTCAAGAACACAAAATAGAAATTGAAGAGCACTTCAAATTTGGTCATATAGTAAATGCCTTCTTTGAAAAATATGTGGAAGATACCATTATTGAACCAACATTTGTTTATGGCCACCCAGTTGAAATAAGTCCTCTTGCTAAAATGAACAAAGAAGATCCTCGCTTTACTGAAAGATTTGAATTATTTATTGCTGGTTCCGAATACGCGAATGCTTTTAGTGAATTAAATGATCCAATTGATCAATATAATCGCTTTGAAAATCAATTAAAAGAAAAAGAAATGGGTAATGAAGAAGCCAATGATATGGATATTGATTTTATTGAAGCATTAGAGTATGGCATGCCACCAGCTGGAGGAATGGGTATGGGAATTGATCGTTTAGTTATGCTTTTAACTGGAAGTGAAACTATAAGAGAAGTAATTTTATTCCCAACCATGAAACCAAGAGATTAGAACATAAATATTAGTTCTCTTATGATTAAAGAGAGCTATTTTTTATATTTTTTATGCGAAAAAGTCTTAAAATGAGAAAATAACTCTTTTCTTTACCAAATTTTGTGATATAATCAAAAAAGGAGGGAAAATTATGAAAAAGCAAGAAAAAAAGTATGGACTACTTAAAGGAGTCGCAATATTAGTTGTTATAGCTTTCATTCTTTCATGGATAATTCCAAGTGGTGAATTTGCTGCTTCTGGATTTACTAGTGATGGAGCTCCAATGCGTATAGGCTTAAATAATATAGGATGGATAATATACTATAGTATATACTTTGGTATAGACAAAATCATTATGTTATTAGTTATTGGTGGCTTATATGGTGTTCTTGGAAAAATAAAAGGGTATAATAAACTAGTCACAAATATAGCTAATAAACTAAGTAAACATAAAAAGTTAGTAATTATTTTATTCTCTATAATAATTGCTGCTTTTACTAGTATTTTAACTCAAACATTCGTAATCTTAATCTTTATTCCATTTATAGTTGCAATTCTAAAACGAATGAATCTAGATAAATTAACCATTTTAGCAACTACTTTTGGTTCAATTATGGTTGGTGTTTTAGGTGCTACATACGGAACAGAAGGAGTCATTTATTTTAGTGATTACTTTATATCAGGAGAAGAAACACTTGCTGATGTCCTTCATATAGGCATATTAATACGTGCCGGTATATTAGCTATTGGTTTAGTTTTATTCAATTTCTTTACTTTAGTTCATATGGATAAAGTAAAAAATAAAGAAGAAAGTGCCGAAATATTTGAAATCGAAGAAAGTACTGATACTAAAAAAGCATGGCGTCTACCAATTATTATTATTGGTTTACTAACTGTAGTTTTAGTAATTTTAGCTTTTGTTAATTGGAACAATAACTTTGGCATTACTATATTTGAAAATTTCCATGATGAAATAATTAATATTAAATTAGGTAAAGATTTCTATATTTTTAAAGATTTACTAGGATCTAATATGGAAGCTTTAGGAAACTGGGATTTATTCTCTATTTCCGGTATAATTTTATTGTTCACTATTCTAATTGCATTATGTTATCGTGTGAAATTTAATGAATTAATTGATGGTTATAAACAAGGAATTAAAAAAATGCTTAAACCTATCGCTTGTGTAATTGGAGCTTTTACTTTATTAGTAATTGTATACATGTCTCCATATGTTGTTACCATTATAAATAAAATATTAAGTTTAACAGATGGTTTTAACTTAGCTACGATGAGTTTAACTGCCTTATTAAGTAATATTCTTCATACAGATTTAGGTTATACTGGTTATATAATTGGTACTTACTTAACTACTGAATATATTGATTATATGAATCCTATATTTGTAATGTTTACTTCTTTATATGGTTATGTTCAATTCTTTATTCCAACCAGTATCATTTTAGGCATAGGTTTAACATCATTAAATATTAAATATACTGACTGGTTAAAACACATATGGAAGTTCTTAGTTGGAATGCTTATTTGTTTACTTATTATTTTCATTTTAATAACCGTATTATAAAGGGGCTTTAGGCCTTCTTTTTAGTTGATATAAAAAGCTTGAAAAAATGTTTGCTTCATGCTATAATTAAAGGCAGAGGTTGGTGTATACTATGAAAAAAATTAAAGTATTAGCTTTAACTTTTATAGTGCTATTCGCTAATACACTGGTAGTAAAAGCAGCTTGTGATGTTACAGAAAGTAACAAATTAACTAAAGAAGGCA
>CANPYU010000121.1 GCA_947588665.1 uncultured Bacilli bacterium
GACCAAAATAAATCAACGTTATTTACAGCTGAAGATGATTATGGTGATTCATTATATTTTAGAGGAAAAGTTGATGACAATTGGTTCAGATTTGGAAAAACAACTGATAATCAAGATATCTGGTGGAGAATCATTAGAATAAATGGAAATGGAACAGTAAGATTGATCTATGCTGGAACAACGAATGCTGGTGTAAATACTGTCCCAACAACAACAGGAAATATAACTCAAATAAAAACAAATGTCTACAATGAATATTATAATGATAACAAGTATGTAGGATATATGTATGGTACACAAAGAACAAAAACTGGTTCAGTAAGCAATGAAGGTGTAGATGGCACAACAACATCATATAGAGAGGAAACAAATAAACCGGCTCATGCCAATAATTTTGAAAGTGATATAAAAACAGAAATAGATAATTGGTATAGTGAAAAAACAAAATTAAGTACATTAAGCGATAAAATAGATGTAGAAACGGGTTTTTGCAATGATAGGAGAATAGATAAAACCCATTCACCATATACAGGAGAAGGATATGGAAATCAAGAGACACTCTATGCTCCAGCACATAGAGTTTGGACAACAAGAGGTACAGCTTTTGATTCAACACAAGAACCAACATTTAAATGTGGAGATGACACATCACGTTCAGATGATTTGTTTACGGGACCTGGTGCTGAAGGAATAACATCAAATGGAAAACTAAAAATTGGGAATAATAAATTAAAAAATCCAGTCGGTTTAATAACAATGGACGAGGTAATATATGCAGGTGGATTTGCAGGTCAAGCAAATAAAGGATATTGGTTATATACAGAACAAGCCTATTGGACCATATCTCCGTATTATTTTCACAATAACAGTAATGCTAATGTATTCTATTTGACTGGTTCTGGTGGGCTTAGCAACAACAGCGTGGACGGCACGTATGGTGTGCGTCCTGTAATTAATCTAAATGCAGATGTCAAATTATCTGGTTCAGGTTTATCGAATGATCCATATGAGGTGGTTGAATAAATCTTCTTTACCGCTAATCCAGTAAAAAGTGCTTGACATCCCGCATATAATATTTTATAATAATTGAGAAATAAAAAAGGAAAGCGAATTAAATTCCACCTGATGAATAATGTTCATAGGTAAAAAGCCGCATAATAAAGTTAATGGTTTTTAGGTGGAATATAATATTCTACCTTTTTAATTGTATGGAGGTGCATTTAAAATAGCAAGTGTGAGTAAAGAGCTTTTAATTAATGAACAAATTAAAGTAAGCGAAATGATGGTTATTGGTCCTAATGGAGAACAAATGGGTCAAAAAAAACTAGAAGATGCCTTAACTTTGGCAAGATATGCTGGGCTAGATTTAGTTTTAATGAATGAAAGTGGTAAAATGGCTGTTGCCAAAATCATGGATTACAACAAATATCGATATGAAAGACAAAAAAAACTAAAAGAAGCTCAAAAAAAGCAAAGAGAAACTAATAAAGAAATGAAAGAATATCGATTGTCAGTTACAATTGATGTTCATGATTTTGAAACTCGTGTACGTAATGCTAAAGATTATTTAGTAAAAGGACATAAAATTAAAGCATTTATTCGTTTTAAAGGTCGTCAAATGGCAAGACCCGAACTAGGCAAAGAAGTGTTACTAAAATTCGCGACTGCTTTAGAAGATGTTTCAATAATTGAAGCTGAGCCTAAACTTGAAGGGCGTCAAATATTTATGCTATTAGCACCTAAAAAATAATAAGTAGGAGGAAATATAGGAATATGGCAAAAACTAAACAAAAAACTCATAAAGCAAGTAGTAAAGTTTTAAAAAAGAAAAAAAATGGTACATTAACTTATAAAAAGAGTAATGGCAACCATAAAACTAATAAAGATTCAGCAAAACAAGTTAGAAAAAGAAGAAATAAAGGAATATTAGGCAAAGGAGAAGCTAGCAGATTAAAATCTGTTATCTAGGAGGTTAGAATATGACAAGAGTTAAAGGTGGAACTGTTTCTAAAACAAGAAGAAGAAAAGTTTTAAAAGAAGCAAAAGGATATTTTGGCAGTAAACATAGATTATATAAAACAGCTCAAGAACAAGTTTTTCATAGCGGGGCTTATGCTTATCGTGATCGTAAAGCTAATAAAAGAAACTTCCGTAAATTATGGATAACCAGAATTAATGCTGCATGTCGTGAAAATGATATTAGTTATTCTAAATTTATGAATGGCTTATCTAAAGCTGGAATTGAAATTAATCGTAAAGTTTTAAGTGAAATGGCTATTAATGATGAAGCAGCATTTGCTAAATTAGTTGAAATAAGCAAAAATGCTTTAACTGGCAAAGTAACTAAAAACGAACCTAAAAAAGTAGAAGAAAAAACTACTAAAAAAGAAACCAAAGTTGATTATAGCGCTATGACTTTAGCCGAACTTAAAAATATTGCTAAAGAAAAGGGTATTAAAGGCTATTCAACTATGAAAAAAGACGAATTATTAGCTAATTTAAAATAATGACTATGAAAATAGTCTTTTTTAGTATATAAAGATTGGGTGATTTAAATGAAGTTAAAAAGATATGAAAAATATTCAAGAGAAGATGTCCATAATATTTTTGCCCCAAATGAAAATTTTACTAATGGTGCAGGAAGTTGGGGACTTCATGGAATAATAGATTTAGGTAATAAAAATTATATATTTTTTGTTACATTAGGGACTAAAGTAGGGAAATATAAATTTGAAGAGGGAATTGATACAGAAGGAATTTTATCTTGGCAAGGTCAACCACATCAAGGCCTTGAAGATAAAAAAATTAAGGATTTTATTAATCATAATCCTGAAAAAAATACAATTTATTTATTTTATAGAATTAAAAGTGAAGAAAAATATATATATGTTGGGCAATTAAAATATTTAAACCATGATGATACCCGTGAAAAACCTATTTATTTTAAATGGCGAATATTAGATTTTGATTATGATAAAATTAAAAGTTTAGGAATAAATTTAACAGAAAATAAAGATTATGAAAAGTTATTAGATAAAAAAGTTGTTTTAGCAGAAAAACCAAAAAAGCCAGTAATAAAAGGAAACAATTCTTCTAATTTTTATCATAATATTTATATAAATGAAGATAATTATTTAGAGCGTAAGCATGTTGGAGATAAAGGAGAAGAAGCTGTTTTAAAGTATGAAAAAGAAAAATTAAAGAAAATAAATCGCGATGATTTAAGCGAAAAAGTGAAATTAACTCGTGAAACAAAAGGGAATGCTGCTCCATATGATATAGATTCTTTTGATTTGAATGGGAATCCAATTTATATCGAAGTTAAAACAACTTTAACTGACTTTTATAATACCATTTATATATCAGCTCCAGAAGTCCAATTTTCACATGATAATAGTCAAAATTATTATTTATATCGTTTATATGATTATGATAAAGAAACAGGAGTTTTTCAATATTTTATTCAAAATGGGCAAATTACAGAAAGCATGTTAGAAGTAAATAGCTATTATTTAAAATTAGATAAATAAAAGCCTTCTTTTTTCTTTTTTTTTTGATATAATCATATTCAGGTGATGGTGATATTATGAAAATATTTTTAGTGGCCGGAAAATCAGGAAGTGGTAAAGGGGAA
>CANPYU010000122.1 GCA_947588665.1 uncultured Bacilli bacterium
ATTGTTAACAGTGGAACCTCTTATGGCAAGACCTTTTAAGATTGTAGAGTTTTTACATATCTCTTTTAATTGATTATGAATGTTGCCAAGACCTGAGCCTTCATGAGTAGTAAAGGGTTTAATTATTTTGGAAGTAAAATCTAAATCTTTTAGAGCAGTGACCATTTCTTCAGGCATTTCACCCCAATATATCGGAGAGCCAATATAAATAAGTTCATATGGGGTAATATCTATACGAGAGTTTTTGATGGGAGCAGCATGATTTTCTTGCCGAATTTTTGCTTCTTTAAGACAAGTATTATAGTCTTTAGCATATGGTATTTTAGGTTCTATTTTTATTATATCAGCATTAGTAAGACTAGCAATATATTCGGCAATAATCTCAGTGTTACCTTTACTTATATACCCTACTCCATAATTTTCATCAGCACGACTAAAATAAATAATTAAACTCTTTTTAGTTTTATAATCTTCTTTTTTTTCTAACATTTTATCACATTCCTTTTTTAAATTACTCATTTTCTCTTATTTGTTCTTTAATTAATTTAGCGTGTAATACTACTTTAGCATTATCATTTTTACAAGTAGATAATGTTAGGATTTTATCATTAGTATTAACGGGTGTATTAAAATTATAAATACTTCGATTAATTAAAGTATCTATAAATTTTTGATGAGATTCAACACTACCAAAGTTTGAGGTCAAATAATAAGTTTCATTAGGTATATCATAGACTGAGAAAACTTGCCATAAAGTATTTTTTTCAGGAGTAGAAATACTTACAATATAATTGTCAGAATTTTTATACCAAGAACTAGTTAAAATATTTTTTAAAGAGCCAAACATTGTATTATTGTGCATACCATGAGCATAAATAATGCTGTTATCATCTAAATTATTTAAATCATTACGATAATCTAAAAATACCCAGCCGGCTGGATTATAGCTTTTATTGTATGTATGGGTTAAATAATAAGAATTATCACTAGCTTGAACAACAGGATAATTAATATTTGTACCATTTACTTTAATAAATCCAACTGTTTCGTTATTTTTCTTTTTTAATTCATCAAAATTAACACTTATTAACGGTAATTTAATATAGTCCCAATAAGGATCTTCGGGGGGTACAGTGCTTTTTTCGGGAGGATTTATAATATTTTCTTCTTTATTAGCATATATTTCTTCAATATCAAGAACACTGTAGATTTCTTTTATTTGTTTTTCAGTTTGTTTACTATTTTTTAGCCATTTAGCAAAATTAATTTCAGCAATCATGATAACACCTATACTTATAATAATAAAAACAAACCAAATATAGCGAGGAGTTTTTATTTTTTTCTTATTTAATTTAGATAAATCTTTTTCAGTTACTTTTTTATATTTCATTATAAATCTCCTATACTAGTATTATATAAAAAGGAAAAGCTTACACTTTTCCTTCTTTATTTTTTTAATTTTTGTTTTTAATGTAAGTATTTTTTACTTGCAATTCCACAAACGATTGTGCCAGCTAGGCCAAGACCTAAGAATGGAATAATATTATCTAAGGTTTGAGGATTTTTATCAGCTTTTTCATCATCTAATAAAGCAATTAAATACATATTTTCAGTAATCTTATTTGTTAAATCTAATTCTTTTTTATCTTTATTAGTAAAGCCTATAACATTAAAGCCTTCTTTTTTTAAGTTATCTAATAAGCTTTGTAATGTACTTTCTTTTTCAACTTCATATTCTTTTTCTTCATCTTTTATTAAAACTGTTACTTTTATTTTTTCAGCTTCATTTTTTACAAATGTAGCAGTGATATTAACATTTTCATCAGGCATTGTAAATTTACCATCTGTTACAGGAACAGTATTATCAACATTAGCAATTGGCATAGCAATGGTTGCTGCTGCACTAACTTTTGTTACAGTAATTTTTTCTAGTTTATAACCAGCATTTGGAGTAGCAATAACTGTTACTTCTTCGCCTGATACAGCATTTTTATTAACGTTTATAGTACCATTTTCAGGTTGTTCAACTGTGATAGTATGAAGTTTTCCTACTTGTCCACTTTCAGATTGACCTAATGTTGTTTTATCAATAAAGTCAGAAACATCTGAACTAAAAGTTCCACCTTTTACAAAATTATTATGATTTGCATAATTAGTTTTAAATTTATCAGAAACATTAATAGCACTTTCGTTACTAGCGGCGATAAAATCACCATCTTTTATTTCAATTGTTTTAACTTTGGTATTTGGATTACTGTCAGTTGTGTCAACATACTCTAAAATTGCAGCGTTATGGTCACTTTCATAGGTTCCACCATCAATTATTAATTCTATTTCTCCAGCATAAGTATCATTAGATTCAATTTGGATAGCTGCACCAGTTCCATTAAAACCATTACCACTTGGGAGTGGACTTACTTTTTGACCTGTAGCTTTTATAGTTGCACCATTTAAATTTGCTTTACCAGCTTTAATAATTAATCCAGATGCTCCAGAAATGGTTGCTTTGTCAATTGTTGTTTGACCATAACCGGCTTGATAAATACCTGCTCCATCTTCGATAGTTGAACTTAAGGTAGCACCATCATGAATATTTATAATTGGAGCATTAGTTGTATTTTTAATATTGCCATGAGTACTTAAAGCGGCAGATACAGTAGAATTTGTTTTGACATTATTTAAAATGGTTCCATAAATATCAATAGTTGTGCCAAAATTTACTGGTTGATTATCCGCATTAAGAATAATATTAACAGGATTAATTCCTTCAATTGTAACATTACTATCAATAGTTAAATTAGAATTTTTTACTACATCAGTTTTTGAACCATAAACACATAAGGTTCCATTAGGAGATGCTGTATTTTTATTTATGATTTTACCTGAACCAGTAATTTTTAAAGTTCCTTTGGTTAGTAAAATTGTTGCATTGCCTTTTCCTTCTATATTAAATTCATTTAAGTCTAGAGTAACATTTTTCTCAGTATTAATATTTAAAAAAGTTTCTACTTCAGCATTTTTTAATAGTTCAATAGTTCCTCCGTTTGAATTTGCTTCAGTTATAGCATTTTCTATTGTATCTTTGCATGTGTCCCCTATAAGAGCTTCTCCACTACATGCAGTTGTTGCATTTGCATTTAAATTAAATCCGAATATAAAAGTCCCTACTACCATTGCCCCTAATATTTTTTTAAGATTATTCATAGTATTATCTCCTTTACTTGATTTAATTTTACTACACATTTACTATACTTGTCAATTCCTTTATATTTTCGTTTACATTTTTATGTGTAAATGCTTTGACAAAATTATTCTTTATTGGAGTATTTTTTCATTAATTCTTCGGCAACTTTAATACCATCTATAGCCGAGGTGGTAATACCTCCAGCATAGCCAGCACCTTCTCCAATGGGATAAATTCCTTTAATATTTGCTTCCATATGTTCATCACGAATTATTCTAACGGGAGAAGATGTACGACTTTCGATAGCAGCAAGAACGGTTTTAGGATTATCAAACCCTTTTATTTTTTGGCTAAACTCAGGTATGGCTTCTTTTAGAGCAGAACTTATAAAAGATGGTAATATATCATTTAGATTACATAAAGTATATTTTCCTTTTATTTT
>CANPYU010000123.1 GCA_947588665.1 uncultured Bacilli bacterium
GGAACACAACCTAAAATTAAACCAATAAAAACATAAGAAATAAAAAATAATTTATAATTAAGTAAATATAAAATAACTTTACTTAAAAATAATACACTTATAAATACACCAATAAAAAGAGGAGCTAAATATTTAAAATTATTTTTAAAATCATGAAAAAAATTTAATAGTTTATCTATTACTATTTCATATATACCTAGAATAGTAGCAATTACACCACCAGATACTCCTGGAATATTAAAAATATTTATTATTATTGTATTATGTTTAATGTTAGTACCTTTAATAATTAATTTTTATGTTGTTTTTACAGTGAAAAATAAAATAATTGATATGAATGATATAAATAAAAGTTATGATATTGGTTTAGTTCTTGGCTGTGGTGTTAAAAAAGATGGTAGTCCTAGTTTAATGCTTCGAGATAGACTAGATAAAGTAATAGAGATTTATGAAAAAGATTTAATTAAAACAATTTTAATAAGTGGTCATCATAGTGATAGTTATAGTGAAGTAGATGTAATGGAAGATTATTTACTTGATCATAATATTAGTAAAAATATAATAATAAGAGATAATGAAGGTTTTTCAACTTCGGAAAGTATCGAAAATTATCAAAAAAAATATCAAGATAAAAGTGTTATTATTATTACCCAAGATTATCATTTGTATCGTTCATTATATCTTGCGCAAAAATTCAATTTAAATGCAGTAGGAATACCTGCTAAAATGGTAAATTATGGTGGTCAAATATTTAGAAATTTAAGAGAAATTCTTGCTCGTAATAAAGACTTTATAAAATATTTATTTAAATAGCCAATATTTGGAAGTACCCAATTATTGGTTTTTTATTATCTTTAATATTAGCCAAAATAATATTGATAGGGTGATTTAAATGAAAAAGTTTTTATTATTTTTAAGTTTTTTATTACTACCAATTAATACATTTGCTTATTCTGATTATATTTATAGGGGTGGTAATACTTTAGGAATAGAAATAGATTGTAATGGAGTTTTAATTGTAGGATTTTATCAAATAGATGGAAAATTTAATAAAGGTACACCAGAACTTAAAGTGGGCGATTATATAAAGAAAGTTAATGGTGTAAAAGTAAGTACTTTAGAAGAATTAACTACAGAAATTGAAAAACATGTTGAAGATAGAGAAGTAGAAATATTATATAAAAGAAATAATAAAGAATATAAAGCAATTCTTCCTTTAGTAAATGAAAATGATGTTTATAAAACAGGCTTATATGTTAAAGATAGTATTACGGGAATTGGAACATTAACTTATATAGATCCTGGTACAAATATTTATGGAGCATTAGGTCATGAGGTAATTGAAAGTAATAGTAAAAAATTAGTAGAAATAAAAACTGGTAATATTTTTCGTAATACGATAGTTTCAATTGATAAATCGGAAGCAGGTTATGCTGGTAGTAAGAATGCTAAATATTTTTATAATACTATTTATGGTAATATTTTAAAAAATACTAATCATGGTATATTTGGTATTTATAAAAATGGTTTAAATAATTTGCAATTAGTTGAAGTAGGAAAACCGGAAGAAATAAAAATAGGTAAAGCGACAATTTATACTGTGTTAGATGGAGAAAATATAGAAGAATTTACAATAAATATTGATAGGATAAATGAATCAAGTGATACTAAAAATTTAACATTTGAAATAACTGATAAAAAATTGCTAGAAAAAACAGGAGGAGTTATTCAAGGAATGAGTGGTTCGCCAATAATGCAAAATAATAAAATAATTGGAGTTGTAACTCATGTTATAGTAGATAATCCTGTAACAGGATATGGCTTGTTTATAACAAAAATGTTAGAAGAAGGAGAAGCCTAAAAGGTTTTGCATAGTTTGCAAGATCTTTTTAATATTCAAAAAATTGAAATTTCTTGACCCCCCGCCGTGGCGGCAACAGGTTCAGGCCATGTGCTTCAGCACGTAAATCCTTTCAGGATTTAGAGGCAATTTATTGCCGCAAGAAAATTTCTGAATATTAAACTAGAAAAAGAGAAGAAGGAAAAATAGCGAAAATAAGGAAGAAAAACGAAAAGTGGTGCGAGTTTACTCGCGAAATGTGCTTTCAGCACCTGAAACCAAGCCACGTAATTTATTACGTGGTGGTTGACTCTCGGGGGGGGTATTATATAATAATCTTATAAATAATAGAAAGGATTATATAATATGAGAGAGAAAGAAAAAACAACATTAGTAGCAATAACAATATTGGTAATGTTAATAACGATAGTAAATATACCAAAATTATTTTTAAATAAGAAAGAAGAATTACCCGAAGTAAAATTAAGAGAAATAAATAAAAATAAAACATTTGCCATAATGGTATCAAATGATACTAGAGATGAATATACAACATATAGTGGAAATAAATGGCCAACAGATGAAGAAGATTATTATTATAATCATGCTGAATGTGTGGATAATAAAGGAAATATAATCGAAAATGCTATTACATATAATGAAGAAAACAATACAGCGAGTTTAACAATAAATAGTACAATTTATTGCACACTGTACTTTGATAAATATAATTATATGAAAGTACTAACTCATGATGTTCCATATAATAATTATACTATATTAGCACCTATATATATGTCATCAAAAATAAAAAACGTTGAATTTGTAGATAGATTACCTAATCTAAAGCAGTTAAAAGAAAATGAAACATATTGGGATATAAGTGATACAAGTCAAGGAACCCCAGCAGGAAGTGTAATAGCGTGGCTAGAACCAGTTCAAAATGATGAATCATTTAAAACTTTATATATTGGAAGCAAAACCAAAATAAGAGCAATTAGTTTAGCATATTTATTTGAAGCAAGTGAATTTGGCGATGATTTATATGGAACTATGAATATTGAAAGTATAAATTTTAATGATAAAATTGACACTTCTAAAACTACTGATTTATATGGCATTTTTAATAATCAAACTAAATTAAGTTCTATAAAAGGGTTGGAAAATTGGGATACCTCAAATGTAACTAATGCAAGAGCACTTTTTTATAAATGCAAAAATTTGAGTGATATAAATTTTTTAAGTAACTGGAATGTATCAAATATAGAAAACATGCATGATTTATTTGGATTTTGTTCTAGAATAACTAACATAGATGCTTTGAGTAGCTGGAATACACAAAATGTCACTTCAATGCGAGGAATGTTAAGAAATTTATCAGAATTAGAAGATATTTCTCCATTAAATAAATGGAATTTATCTAACAATAAAGATTTGAGTGCAATTTTTGCAGGTTGTACAAATTTACAAACTATAAATTTAAGTAGTTGGGATACATCAAAAGTAGAAAATATGTCAGAAATGTTTTCTAATTGTACAAATTTAAAAACAATTGATATGCAAAATGCAACTTTTACTCAAATAACAGAAAGTGCAAATTATGCAAATATGTTTAATGGTGTTCCTTCATCAGCAATAATAACAGTAAAAAATGATGTACAAAAAACTTGGATACAACAAGCAGGGTTTAATGGTACAATAAAATTGCCAAATGAATTATAAATAAGAGCTAAAGCTCTTTTTAATTGCAACTTAATTCTAATTAGTTTATAATG
>CANPYU010000124.1 GCA_947588665.1 uncultured Bacilli bacterium
ACCAACAATGTATAAAATGGCAGGAGAAATGTTGCCAGGAGTTATTCATGTTGCGGCACGGACTGTGGCAACTAATGCTTTATCTATTTTTGGGGACCATAGTGATGTTTATGCGATGAGACCAACGGGTGTTGCGATGCTTTCATCGGCAAATGTAAGTGATGCTCAGAATTTAGCTGCGGTTGCTCATCTTGCAGCGATTAAAGGTAGTATTCCTTTCTTACATTTTTTTGATGGATTTAGAACAAGTCATGAAATTAGTTCAATAAAAGAGTTAGATAAAGAACAATTAAAAAAATTAATGCCTTGGGAAGAGATTAATAATTTTAAAGATCGGGCTTTAAATATTGGGTCACAAATAGAAAGAGGTCTTGCTTTCAATGAAGATATTTATTTTCAGACACAAGAGGCTAGAAATAAATATTATGATAGGTTACCAGATATAGTTAATGAGTACATGGAAAAAATTAATAAAATTATGGATACTGATTATAAGCCTTTTAATTATTATGGAGCAAAGGATGCAACTAAAGTAATTATAGCGATGGGAAGTGTTACAGATACAATAAAATTAGTAGTAGATAAAGAAATTTTAAATGGTGAAAAGGTTGGAGTGGTGATAGTTCATTTATATCGGCCTTTTAGTAAAGATTATCTTTTGAAAGTACTTCCTCTTTCAGTAGAGAAAGTGGCAGTTTTAGATCGAACTAAAGAAGCTGGGGCAAATGGAGAACCATTATATTTAGATGTTGTTAATGCTTTTAAAGATACTAATATTAAAGTAGTTGGGGGAAGGTATGGTCTTGCAAGTAAAAATACAACTCCAAGTGATATAAAAAGTGTTTATACCATGTTAGATAAAGAACTTAAGAATAATTTTACTATTGGGATAATAGATGATTTAACTAATACAAGTTTAACTAAAGAAGATTATAATATTGAACTTGATACGGAAGAATTTTTAATTTATGGATATGGATCAGATGGGCAAGTTAGTGCATCAAAAGATATTTTAAAAATATTAGGAGAAAAAGATTATTTTGTTAATGGATATTTTTCTTATGATTCTAAAAAATCTGGAGGAGTTACAGTCAGTAATTTAAGGATAGGTAAAAAGAAGATTAATGCCCCATTTTATGTTACTAATCCTAAGTTAATTGTCGTTACAAAGTTAGAGTATTTTAAAAAATTTCAAATGATTAATAATATTGCTAAAGATGGGGTAATAATTATTAATACAAGTAAAAATAAAGAAGAAGTACTAGAATATATAGCTAGTAAAGATAAAGAAATTATAGTAGATAGAAATGTTAAAGTATTTTTAATTGATGCTGATAAAATAGCAATGAAATGGGGAATAAAAGGGAAAATAAGTAAAATTATGGAAATACTTATTTTAGAAGAGTTAAATGTTAGTAATGCTTTAGAAATATTAGAAGAAAGAATTAAAAAAGAATTTAAAACTAAAGGTGATAATATTGTTAATAGTAATATTTCAGCAATTAGAGAAGCTAAAAAAGAATTAAAAGAAATTAAAATAGTTAAAAATGAAGAAATAAGAAAAGAAGAAAATTTAGATATATTTAGTAAAATTAATAAAAGAATGGGAGATACTTTAACAGTGGGAGAGCTTGCTTGTTTTAGTGACGGGACTTTTCCTAATGGTTTAAGTAGATTTGAGAAAAGAGCAGTTAATAAAATGGCTCCAAAATGGATAAAAGAAAATTGTATAGAATGTGGGAAGTGTAGTTTTATATGTCCTCATGCGGTTATTAGAGCATTTATTAAAAAAGATAAAGATGAAAATTCTATTCCGTATTTAATTAATAAAGAATATAATTATCAGATATTAGTTAGTGAAGTAGATTGTACTGAGTGTGGACTATGTATTACAGAATGTCCGGGGAAAAATGGGAAGAAAGCTTTAGAGTTTGGACAGGTAGATTTAGAAAAACAGAAAATGGCTAATAATTATTTTAATAATTATGAAAATCCAGAAATATTTAATAAATTTAATGTAGCTGGAGCAGGTTTATGTGAACCTAAATTAGAATTTAGTGGAGCTTGTGCAGGATGTGGGGAAACACCATATATTAATTTAATTACAAGGCTTTATGGCAAAGAATTAGTAATTGCTAATGCAACAGGGTGTTCAAGTATATATGGAGGTTCAGCACCTTCTACTCCATATACTATTCCTTGGGCTAATTCTTTATTTGAAGATAATGCAGAATTTGCTTTAGGAATGCATTTATCGTATGAAACTAAAAGAAATTTAATTGCTAAAATAATGCAGGAAGAAATGGATGAAGCTACATCAAAAGTAAAAGTGCAGTTCCAGAAATTTTTGGATAATAAAGATGATTTTAAAAAAACGATGGAAGTTAAACAGGAACTTATAAATTTACCTATATCAAATAGATTAAAAGATTTAATTAATTATATACCAGCAAGAACAGTTTTGACAATTGGAGGAGATGGTTGGGCTTATGATATTGGATTTGGAGGTCTTGACCATGTTTTATCAACAAATGAAAATATTAAAGTTTTAGTTTTAGATACTGAGGTTTATTCAAATACGGGAGGGCAAACAAGTAAAGCCAGTAGAATGGGACAGGTAGCAGAATTTGCTGATTTAGGAAAGAAAACAACCAAGAAAGATTTGTTTAGGATGGCAATGGCAATACCTAATTGTTATGTGGCAAGTATTTCTTTAGGAGCAAATATGATGCAAGCAATAAAAGCAGTTAAAGAAGCAATGGAGCATAAGGGACCAGCGCTTATAATCGCTTATTCACCGTGTATTGAGCAAGGAATTAAAACGGGTATGTCACATTCAATAGAAGAAGAAAAAATTGCTAGTGAAGTAGGTTATACTTTGATTATGCGTTATAATCCATTAGAAGAAAAATTGTATATGGATAATAAAGAACCAGATTTTCAAAATTATGAAAAGTTTTTGAATAATGAAGTAAGATATAATGCATTAAAAATAAAGAATGAAAAATTGGCAAAAGAACTTTTAAATGAACAAAAAGAATTTGCTAAAAAAAGATATTTATATTATAAAGAATTAAGTAGTAAATAAAAAAGTGTAATATTACTAATGAGTTTTATTACACTTTTTATATTCTTCCTAAAAGATAATCAGTAAAGTTCAAAGAAGAGATAATTGGGAGAATTGGTATAATTTATTTTGTAATAATAACCTAAAAAATAAATTATTTGCATTGTCTGAATGATATTTATATGATAAATTATATAGAAGAAAGGAAGAGTCCTATGGAAACAGTAGTTAAAACCCATGTTGGAGCTTATGGTATTTTAATCAAAGAAGAAAAAATTGCTTTAGTAAAAAAAGCAAGAGGAGGTTATAAAGGTAAATTAGATTTACCGGGTGGAGGAATAGAACATACAGAACTTCCAACCGAAACTCTTAAAAGAGAAATAATGGAAGAAGTTGGAATAAATATTACTGATTACGAGTTATTTGATGTTACTGCTACTAATATTAAATGGGAAATGGAACCTGAACTTTGGGAAGATCTCCACCATGTTGGAATATTATATATTGTTGATACTGAAGAATTAAATTTGAAAAGCGAT
>CANPYU010000125.1 GCA_947588665.1 uncultured Bacilli bacterium
CTTAGTTATGGGGCAAATACTTTTATGTTCTATACTGGAGCACCTCAAAATACAATTAGAAAAAGTATTGATGAAAAACTCACTAGAGAAGCTAAAGAATTAATGATAGATAATGGTATTAATATAGATAATGTTATTTGTCATGCACCTTATATTGTTAATTTAGCTAATAATTTAGATCAAGCTAAATATGATTTCAGCATTAATTTTTTAAAAGGGGAGATAGCTAGATGTGAAAGTTTGGGAATTAAATATTTAGTACTTCATCCTGGTTCTAGTGTGGGAATAGATAGAGATGTGGCAATTAATAATATTATATATGCTTTAAATAAGATTATAAGTGAAGATACTAAGACAATGATTTTACTTGAGACTATGGCGGGTAAAGGTACTGAGGTTGGGTGTAATTTAGATCAAATTAAATCTATACTTGAGGGTGTTACTTTAAAGAATAAAATTGGTGTTTGTTTGGATACTTGTCATTTAAATGATGCTGGTTATGATATGAGTAAGTTTGATGAGTTTTTAAATTTGTTTGATGATATGATTGGAATTAAATATATTAAATGTATTCATGTTAATGATAGTAAAAATAGTTTAGGTTCACATAAAGATAGACATGCAAATATTGGGTATGGGACTATTGGATTTGATTTTTTAATTAAGATAATTAATAATGATAAATTAAAGGATATTCCTAAAATACTTGAAACTCCTTATATTGGAAATGATGATTTAGATAAAGAAAGGTTATATCCACCTTATAAATTTGAAATAGAAATGATTAAAAAGGGAGAATTTAATTCTAATTTATTTAATGATATTAGAGAGTTTTATAAGAATTAAAAAAAGCCTTGGATTAACCTAAAAGGCTTTTGTAACGAGCACTATATTCATTAAATAATTTTTTTATTTTGGAAAAATTATCAGGGCTAAATTTATCTTTATAGCGATCTAAATTTAAAAGTTTGGGATTATTAATTACTTGTTCCCAGTTTTTTTTCACAAAATCATAAGTAAAATCTAATTCTTCACTTGTCAAGTTAACATTTTTACTTAAAGCAAAATTATTTACTTCTTCTTTTGTTAAATTATTCATAACACGTGCAATTATATTATACATATTATTCACCCTAATATATTGTATGAAAATGGGGAAAAAAAGAATACTAATAATGGTGAAGATTATGCCAAAAAAGTTTTATATAATAGCTAGTATAATTATTATAATATTTGGAGTTTTTATAGATAGAGTTATAACAATTAGATATAATAAACATGAATATTATTTAGACAAATATATGGCGATTAATGAACAATATACTTATGGTAGTACGGCTCCTAGGGGAAGAATATTAGATATTAATGGAAAAGTGTTAGTAGATAATATAGGGGTAAATACTATCCTTTATCATAAACAAAATAATATAAATAAAGAAGAAGAAATTGAGATAGCTAAAAGATTAGTAAAATTAACTAATTATGAGTATAAATATGATGAAGAGAAATTAGTTGATTATTTTTTAGTTATATATCCGGATATAGGTAATTCTTTAATTAGCAAAAGTGAATATAAATTATATCAAGAAAGAAAATTATCGAAAGAAGAAATAGAGAAAAGAAAAAGAAATAGGGTAACTCAAGAAGATTTGGATAAACTTTCTTTAGAAGAAAAATATAGTTCTTATTTTTATTATTTAATGAATGATGGGTATATGTATGATAATAAAATACTGGTTGAAGATATAAGTGATAGTTTATATGCTAAAATATTAGAGGCAAATTTGCCAGGAATATTTGGGGAGGTATTTTCAAAAAGAGTATATCCGTATGGGGAGAGTTTAAAAACAATTTTAGGAGAAATAAGTAATTCTCTTCCTAGTGAAAAAAAAGAATTATTAAGTGAGGGATATACTTTAAGTGATAAAGTTGGAATAAGTGGATTAGAAGAATATTATGAAAAATATTTAAAGGGAGAAAAAGCATTATATAAAATTGTAGATAATAATTTAAAGTTAGTTAAAGAAGCTAAAAAAGGTAAAGATTTAGTTTTAAATATTGATATAGATGTACAGTTAAAAGTTGAAGATATTATTAAAAAAGAAATGATTAAAAATAAAAAATTACCTAATACTGAATATTATAAAGAATCTTATGCTTTAGTAAGTGAACCTAAAACTGGTAATATTAAAGCAATCGTGGGACTTAGAATGATTAGTAATAATAAAGATATTAATTTTCAGGATGTAAGTATTAATGTAATTAAAAATGCTTATACAGTTGGAAGTGTAGTTAAGGGAGCATCAATGACTGTAGGATATCAGAATAAAGCTATAGATATTGGAACAACGATGGTTGATAGTTGTGTGAAACTGGCGAATATTCCGGCTAAATGTTCATGGACTAGATTAGGTAAAATTAATGATTTACAGGCACTTGCGGTAAGTAGTAACTATTATCAGTTTGTAACAGCGCTTAGAGTGGCCGGTTATAAATATGTTTATAATATGGAAGCCCCAGTTAAGGAAGAAGATTTTAACAAATATCGGGATACTTTTGCAAGTTATGGTTTAGGAAATTTGACGGGTATTGATTTACCAAATGAAGCAGTAGGGCTTAAGGGGGAAAAAATTGCACCTGATTTACTGATGAATTTAGCTATTGGCCAATATGATTTATATACACCAGCGAGTTTACTACAGTATATTAATACAATTGCAAATAATGGAGAAAGATATAAACTTAATATTTTAAATAAAGTTATAGATAATGAGAAAGTTATTTATGAAAATGAACCAACTTTTTTGAATAAAATAGAATTAGAAGAAAAATATATGCAAAGAATTCAGGCCGGATTTAGGGAAGTAATGAAAACAGGAACAGGGTATTGGTATGCTAATCCTAAATTAAATGCAGCAGGTAAAACGGGAACAAGTGAGTCTTATATTGATAGTGATTATAATGGAACACTTGATGCTTATGTTATAAGTAATACTTTTATTATGTATGCTCCGATGGATGATCCTTTATATTCAATGGTGGTAATTAGTCCAAATACAGCTAATTTAAATGGTAAATCTAGCTATCAATCGGGTATTAATCGGATAATTGCACGAGGAATTAATGATTATCTATTCACAAATTAGAATTTTTTTGCTATAATACATCTAGACTTTTTATAAAGGAGGTGCTTTTATGGCTAAAAATGAAAATAGAAATTATGTAACTTTAAAATGTACTGTATGTGGTGAAGAGTTAAGATGTACAAGTAAAAATAAAAAGAATACTCCTGATCGTTTAGAAGTTAAGAAGTATTGTAAGAAGTGTCGTAAACATCAAACTGTTAAAGAAAAGAAGTAGTAAGGAGAAAATTTTATGCAGGGGAAAAATCATTATCGCTTAGTAAGAACAAATTATAACTCACCAGTAATGGCTATAATGACTAATAAAGTGTGTATTAATAAATGTCAAACAAAAGAAGCTGGTTTAAGAAGAAAAAAGAGATTTGGCATTTTTACAAAGAAAAGCGAGGAATAAAAATGAATATTAATATAAATGATATTAAAAATGGGATGACTATTATCATGG
>CANPYU010000126.1 GCA_947588665.1 uncultured Bacilli bacterium
ACTATTACTAAAAATAAAATGATTAAAGAAAATACTTTAAAAATATTAGAAAATATTAATAATTTAGTTATTACTTATAAAAAAAGTGATGGTCATAAAGAATGTTATATATCATCTTTATGTCATGAACTTAATAATAATATAAAAAAAATAAATATTAAAATAGATGAAAGTTATTCTAAAGTATTAAGTAAATTAGAATACGCTAAATGTTTATATAATTTTAATACCTATGGTACAGTTAATGATGCTTTATCTATTTATGGTAATAGTATTTCTCTTGAAGAAGAAAATTATAATAAATTTGATAATACTTTTAAAGGCATAGATAACAATAATTATTTAAAATATTTAAATAATAAACTAACTTTATCTTATAGTTCTCTAAACAATTATTATAAATGTGCTTTTCGTTATTATTTGGCTAATATTTTGCAAATAGATCCATTTACAGATAGTTTTGATACTTTTATTGGATCTTTATTTCATGATGTTTTGGAAAAATGTTTGAATAATAATTTAGATATAGATCTTGAAATTAGAAATTATTTAGAAAATCATAAGAGAAAATTTACTTTTAAAGAAAGATTTTATTTAAATAAAATAATAGATGAGATTAAGTTTGCATTTAATGTTATTAGAAGTCAAGATGAATATATTGGTTTTGATAAACATTTATATGAAAAGAAAATTATTATTGATAAAAGTAAAGATGTTAATATTTATTTTAAAGGAATAATTGATAAAATTTTATATAGAGAAGATGGTGATAAAACTTATCTTGCAATTATTGATTATAAAACAGGATTTATTAATACAGAACTTAAATATTTACCATATGGTTTAAGTTTACAATTGCCAATATATTTATATTTAGTTAAAAAATCTAATTTATTTAAAAATCCTCAATTTGCTGGTTTTTATTTACAACATGTTTTAAATACAGCATCCATTTCGAAAAATAATAATTATACTTATTTAGAGCAAAAAGAAGCGGGATTAAAATTAGAAGGTTATTCAAATAGTAATATAAATATTTTATCCAAATTTGATAAAAGCTTTGAATCTAGTAAACTAATTAAAAGTATGAAATTAAAAAATGATGGTAATTTTTATGCTAATGTAAAGGTTTTAAGTAATGATGCCATTAATAAGATAATAGATTTAACAGAAAAAAATATTGATGAAGCAATTAATAATATTACTAAAGGAGAATTTTCAATTAATCCTAAAAGAATTGGCTATGATAATAATATTGGCTGTGAATATTGTAAATTTAGAGATATTTGTTTTAAAAAAGAAGATGATTATATTAATTTAAAAGAAATTCCTAATTTAGATTTTTTAGGAGGTGATGATAATGCCTAAATGGACTAAAGAACAAAAAGAAGCAATTGAAAAGAGTGGCACTAATATAATTGTTTCAGCAGGAGCAGGATCTGGTAAAACAGCTGTTTTAACAGAAAGAGTAATTTATAAATTACAAAAAGGGATTAAAATAAATGAACTTTTAATTTTAACATTTACTAATGCTGCCGCTGGGGAAATGAAAGATCGTATCAGAAATAGCATTTTAAAACATCCTGAATTAAAAATGAATTTAGATTATTTAGAAAGTGCTTATATAACTACTTTTGATGCTTATACTTTATCTTTAGTTAAAAAATATAGCTATCTTTTAAACATTAGTAATGATTTAAAAATCGTTGATTCAGGTATTATTTCTCTTTTAAAAAGTGACATTTTAGATGCTATTTTTGAAGAATACTATGAAAGTAATAATGAATACTTTCAAAAACTTATTAATGATTTAACTATTAAAAATGATACTAATTTAAAAAAAGAGTTACTTAAAATCATTGACAAAATAACATTAAAAAGTGATCCTTTAGCATATTTAGATAATTATTTAAATACTTATTTAAGTGATGGTGCTATTGATAATTATATAAAAGAATATGAAGAATATTTACATACTAAAATTAATAACATTGAAAATTTAATAATGCAAATAGATACTAGTATTTATTCTGATTATGCTTCTAAAATGAGTGATGCTTTTTCTAATTTAATTACTGCCTCTTCTTATGATGATATTGTAAGAAGTATTCCAAATAGACTACCAAGTAAACCTAAAGATAGTGAAGATTTAGATAATTTTAAACAAGCCTTTGATATTGAATATAAAGATTTTAAAACTAGTTTAAGATTTTTAAATCAAGAAGAAATTAAAAATTCTTTTAATATATTAAAAGATTATCTAGAAGTCTTAATACCTATATTTAAAGAATTTTTTGTAAGACTTAATAATTATAAATTTAAAAATGATGTATATGAATTTAGTGATATTTCTTCTTTAGCCATTAAATTATTAAAAGAAAATGATTATATAAAAGATGAACTTAAAAATACTTTTAAAGAAATATTAGTAGATGAATATCAAGATACTAATGATATTCAAGAAGAATTTATTAATTTAATAGAGAATAATAATGTTTACATGGTTGGTGATATTAAACAATCTATTTATGGATTTAGGAATGCTAATCCTAGTATCTTTAAAAATAAGTATGATAAATATAGTAAACTATCTGGGGGGATTAAAATTGATTTACTGGCTAATTTTCGTTCGAGAAGTGAAGTAATTAATAACATTAATGAAATATTTTCATCTTTAATGACTGATGATTTAGGGGGCGCAAATTACAAGATAGACCATCAAATGAATTTTGGCAATACTCTTTATGAAGAAAATAAAACTAGTGTTAATTATAATTTAGAAATTTTAAATTATGAATTAAGTGATAATTTTTCAAAAGAAGAAATTGAATATTTTATTATTGCGAAAGATATTATAAATAAGTTAAAGAATAATTATCAAGTATTTGATAAAGAAACGCAAGAGTTAAGAAGAGCATCTTACAAAGATTTCTGTATCATTTTAGATCGAGGTAAAACTTTCCCTTTGGCGAAAAAAATCTTTGAATATTTAGGAATTCCTTTAACAATTTATGAAGATAAAGATTTAACTAATGAAATAGATACAATACTTGTAAATAATTTACTGGGATTTATCTTAAAAATTAAAGATAATATTATTGATACAGAATTTAAATATTATTTTATGAGTATTGCTAGATCATTTATCTTTTCTTATGATGATAATACTATTTTTAATATTATAACAAATAATACTTATGTAGATACAAATATTTATGAGATAGCTAATAATATTGCAAATAACCTAGATATTTTAAGTAATTATGATTTAATAAATAAAATTATAAATGATTTTAATATTTATGAAGCCATTATTAAAATAGGTAATGTAGAAGATATTATTATTAGATTAGATAATTTACTTAATATTGCCAAAAATTTAGATATGATGGGATATACTTGCAAAGATTTTAAAGAATATATAAGTAGAATGTTAGAAGATAACGATAATAAAATAAAATATGTAAGTATTATGACGAATCAAGATAGTGTTAAAATAATGAATATTCATAAATCAAAAGGTTTAGAGTTTCCTGTTTGTTATTTTAGTGGGTTTTATAA